>CAYIZU010000101.1:0-7516 GCA_964367795.1 uncultured Rikenellaceae bacterium
TATAATAATTATATATGGGTGAAATAATTATGATAATTTTATGCTTCGTTTCATATGCCATAATACACTTATTGTTAGCGTGTTATAATCAATAAATCAAAGAGTTATGATTTATTGACAGTGCAATTATTTGATATATTATATTTTTTTTACTATATTTGCACAAAAATATATTTTATTTATTAATTAAACTTATACATTATGTTAAAAGGACACCCTAAAGGTCTGTTCGTCGCGTTCTTTGCGAATATGGGCGAGCGTTTTGGTTTCTACACGATGATGGGTATTCTTGTACTCTTCTTACAGGCGCGTTATGCGCTATCTGAAGAGAATGCAGGAATGATCTACTCGGTATTTTATGCGGCTATCTACTTATTAGCATTTTTAGGAGGTATCGTTGCCGACCGCGTTGCTGGTATGAAAAAAACAATATCTCTTGGTATTGTGCTAATGGCAGTAGGTTACTTCTTACTAGCTTTACCAGTAATTGGCATTCCAATGGGGCTTATCCCAACCTGTTTCGGACTATTTGTTATCGCTTTTGGTAATGGAATGTTCAAAGGTAACTTACAAGCTGTTGTTGGTAACTTGTATGAAGACAAAAAGTATTCACACCTACGTGACTCGGCTTTCAGTATCTTCTACATGGGTATTAATATTGGTGCTTTATTCGCTCCAACCGTAGCCGTTGTACTTCGTGACTGGTATCTTAAAACTGAAGGTTTTATTGCAAACAAATCGCTTCCAGCTATTGCTAATAGCTACATCAACGGAGATATGAGTGTTAAAGAAAACCTACAAATTTTAGCAGAAAAAGCATCTCTTAGTGGAGCTGTTAACAATCTTGACGAATTTGCATCAAGTTATGTTAATGCATTCTCAACAGGTTATAACTATGCTTTCGGTTTCGCAGCTATAATGATGGTAGTATCTTTAATAGTATACTTCATGTTTAACAAGCATCTTGTTCCTGGCTTCTCTGTACCAAAAGCAGTTGCAGCAGATGGTACTGAATTAGCAGAAATGCCAGCTAAAGAGGTTAAAGAGCGTATTTCTGCTCTTATATTAGTGTTCCTTGTTGTTATATTCTTCTGGATGTCGTTCCACCAAAACGGTTTAACAATGACATTCTTTGCTCGTGACTATACCTCACCGGAAGTAACGCCAAGTGCATCGTTCTGGTTCGATTTATGGGTGCTTCTACCTATATTTGCTGCAGCTATGGGTGCATATATGTTAATTAAGCGTATCGCAACAACTAAAGAGCGTCTTATTGGTGCCGTGATGACAGTTGGTTTCGGCGCAATATCATACTATATGTTCTCTAATCTACCTGCAACACAAGAGGTTTCTCCAGAGTTATTCCAACACTTAAATCCTTTCTTCATTGTGGCTCTAACACCTATCGTTGTAGGTATGTTCTCATGGATGAATAAGAAAGGGATTGAACCGTCTGCACCTCGTAAGATTGGATACGGTATGATTATAGCGGCTCTTGGTTTCGTTGTGTTATTAATTGGCTCTATAGGTGTTGCATCTCCTGCGGAGGTTAAGGCTGGAACTGGTTCAATAGGCGATGGTCTTTCACCATATTGGCTAATTGGAACATATTTCATACTTACAATTGCCGAGCTATTCTTAAGCCCAATGGGTATATCGTTCGTATCGAAAGTTGCTCCTCCTAAGTATAAAGGTATGATGCAAGGTCTATGGTTATGTGCAACAGCACTTGGTAACCAGTTACTATTCATTGGTGCAATATTCTATAACAGTACTGCTCTTTGGATTACATGGGGATTCTTCATCGTATGTTGTATCATCTCGGCTATCGTGATGTTTGCACTACTTAAGAGAGTTGAGAAAGTTGCTAAATAATTTTTTATGATATAATTAAAAGGAGGCTGTCTCGAATTATTTCGAGGCGGTCTCTTTTATTAGGAATTTGTATCAAAATTCAGTTTTGGGGCTTCGTGATGAGTATAAAACGGAGCGTACTTATGTACGTGAGTATTTATGCGATTCAGGAAGTGTCAAAAATGTTTTTGAGACAATTTCTTTTTTAGTATTTTAGATTATGTTACTTGAAACCAAAAATTTATCAATAGGCTACGGAGATAAGGTATTACACTCCAAACTAAATTTATCGCTCGAAAAAGGTAGCGTCACTGCAATATTAGGGGTTAATGGTTCAGGAAAATCAACTCTAATAAAGACTCTTAGCGGCTTTATATCTCCACTACACGGCGAAATTTTTATCAACGATAAAAATATTAATTCGTACTCTAAAACAGAGTTAGCATCCCTATTATCAGTGGTATTAACGGACAGAGAGATAAATGGAGGGTTACGCGTTGAGGAGGTGGTGGCAATGGGAAGATACCCCTACACTAATTTTTTTGGGCAATTAACCACTAATGATAATAACATAATCGCAGCTGCCTTGAATAACGTTGGTATAACACACCTGCGCAATACATTTATAGCAGAACTAAGCGATGGCGAGCGCCAGAAAGTAATGATTGCTAAGAGTTTGGCACAGGAGGCGGAGATTATTATCCTTGATGAACCAACCTCATTCCTCGACATTAAAAGCAGGATAGAAACAATATCTTTACTACGCCAGTTGGCAAAAAAAGAGAATAAAACATTTTTATTATCGTTACACGATCTCGAGTTATCACTTCAATACACAGATAATCTATGGATTATTAACAGTAAAGAAGGTGTTTTAAGTGGAATAACCGAGGAGTTAGTTATTGGTGGGCATATTGATAAAGCTGTTGGCAATGGTATTCATTTCGATATAGAGAAAGGTGCTTTTACAAGAGATAACGTAACTGGGACACCTATAAAATATGAGGGCGTTAACCTACTATGGATAAAAAATATCCTTAGGCGCAATGGCTTTATTATAGATAATATTAATGGGATAAAAACTATCAAGGTAACAGATTACAATAATATAGAGATTGATAATACAAAGCTGACCTCCATACCTGAATTAATTAACTATATTCGTGAACATCTATAGTCACACCTTTACGGTTAAAATATCACCCCACTTAGTTGTATATTCGGGAGATAGGTGATTCCTATTAGATTTTATACCATCGGATGATTGATGACCAATCATCACTGCTGAACGTCCATAACGCGATGACAGATTATCAAGTGTTGCCATTAATGATTTATGTTTAGTTCGCTTTTCATCTTCAAACATATCATACAACGATGCCGATTTTGAAGATATATCATAGAGCACAACACCTGCCTTTTTATATTCATACCCCTCTCTATATAGCTCCTTTAATACCCTAACACCCTCTTTAACCATATCAATAGTACTATCTGTTGGAGAAGGGAAAGTTATTAATGAACCCTCTATATGTTGAGGCTTATCGTTACGATGTCTGTTGGTAAATATAAAAACCTGCATCTGCCCAGCAAGTGATTGTTGCGCCCGTAACTTACGCGCTGCTATAGAGATAAATGTTGTCAGCGACTCTTCTAAGTCGGGTATAGTTGTTAACTCTTTGGCAAAAGAGCGCGATACCATTATTGACTTCCTACCCGATGCCTCCTCTTCAAACTCAATAACAGGTTCCCCATGTAATTCACGCCATGTGCGTACTCCAACGATACTCATCTTATCTTTTATCCATGAAGGAGATAAAGCGCGAAACTGTTCGGCATACTCAACACCAAATGTATTAAGCATCTTATTATATCGTCTTCCAATACCCCATATATCTCCTATCGGAAACTTCTTCAACACCTTGGTAATATCCTCCGGACGATGCATAACACAACATCCTTCTAATTTAGGGTACTGCTTACATAGCTTACTTGCCACCTTAGCAAGGGTTTTAGTGGGGGCTATACCTATACTTATAGGTATTCCTGTATTACGACGAACCACACGCACTAATTGCCGTCCAAAATCATTAAGTGCCTCTATATCCATACCACTAAGGTCGATGAAGGCCTCATCAATGGAGTATATCTCAACCGTTGGTGCATACTGCTTGATAGTTTGAAATACACGATTAGACATATCGCCATAAAGATTATAATTACTTGAGAATAGTTTTACATCACCTCTTGAAATAATATCTTTTAATTGATATACTGGTTGCCCCATCTTTATGCCTAACGCCTTAGCCTCATTACTACGCGCAATAACACACCCATCATTATTACTTAAAACAACGATAGGTTTCCCATTAAGAGATGGATTAAATACCCTCTCACATGAGGCAAAGAAGTTATTACAGTCACAAAGCCCAAACACTCTACATCTTTTTTATAAGATAACGCACAATACCCCATATCATAAAGTCGTTATCTGCCGTCACTTTTATTGGTTTATAATCTTTATTTGCAGGGATAAGTAATCCATACTCTCCCCTATCTTCAAAACGCTTAAGGGTAAACTCACCATCAAGGTAACATACCGCTAAAGCTCCACTATATGGCTCAACACTTCGGTCAATCACAAGTAAATCACCATCATCTACCCCATCATCAATCATCGACACACCGCTAACACGCGCATAAAATGTTGCAGCAGGATTACGAACCAGCTCTTTATTTAAATCCAATTTAAGATTCATATAATCCTCTGCTGGTGATGGAAATCCTGCCGATATACCACTCTGCGCCACTGTCAACTCTAATGAATTGTTAACATCGGAGTGGAATAGACTGTCAAATTTAATTTCACTCATACAAAATTAACGGAGCAAATATTAATATATTGCCCCGCTATCATACTATTTTTTGATAATTTTTATCCTATTCTTATCATAAAAGATAGGGCTATTCTTCTTCAGATACTTCTTAACCACTCCCGAAACAACCTCTCCGGTAAATCGTCCATTTTTAAGAGCTGGTTCAATAGAGGCAACATAATCGGTAATGGCAACACTGTATTTTTTACTGTCATCTTTAACAAGTTTTCCTTTTCTATCATATAGGTTAACATATCTTCTATCTTTCTCTACAACTATCTCATAGCGACCCTCCGATATATAATAATTAATAGAATTATATTTATTATAACCACTAATAATAAAGTCTTTTATCTCTTTAGCCGTCATATCGAATATCATCACCTCATTGCCAAAAGGATCAATCCTTAACACCTTGTCAAGTGTTATACCCCCCTTTTCAATAACGGTATCACGAACACCTCCTCTATTATAAAAAGCAAAATCGCTATCGTTCGCAGCTCTCATAGCATCCGTTATAAGCGATGCTACGTAGCTACGTCCATTTATCTTATCCTTAGCGGTTCCCACTACCTCATTGAATTTATCTTGGCTGTATATCTCTTTAATCATCTCCTTCACCTCTGTATTCTCGGCTTTAAAATCATTTAAAGATACCAACTCATATTTGCGCTCAACAAGTTTATCATATTCAAAACGAAGAGTAATAACCCCCAGATTATTCATGTGTTCACCTGTTTGAGTGATAAGAATATCGTTGTATATCATCTCTTTATCAATAAGCGTGTGAGTGTGTCCTCCAATTATTATATCCAACTCAGGTAGCACTGTTGTAAGCACTGAGTCGTCCTCTATACCCAAATGAGAAAGCGCAATAAAAATATCGCAAGAGTCCACTAAATGTTTGTATTCAGGCGCACGCTCTCTAAAATTGGTAAAAGATAGCCCCTTTAGCTCAATAGGGCTTGAACTTGGGATATTATCTGGTCCACTCAACTGTATAAGCCCCAAAAATGCTAATTTTAGCCCATTAACCTCTTCAATATGATAAGGTTTTATATCGCTCAAACCACTTGCGCCGATATTTATGTTAGCACATATATATGGATAGTCGGCATCATCCAATCTCTCTTTTAAAACACTCTGCCCATAATCAAACTCGTGATTACCCATACATGCAACATCATAATCCACCTCGTTCATCAGCTCAATGATTGGTTTTCCACGCTCATCGGCATAGTCGACATATGGATTTCCAGTAAAATGGTCTCCTGCATCAACAAGAATCACTTCGCCTCCCTCAGCCTCTTTTGCCTTAACAAAAGAGGCGAGTTTTGCGAAATTATCAATGTCTCCATGTATATCATTGGTTGATATAATGGTTATAGTACTGTTTTTAGGAAGCTTACGCTTATTGCCACCACCACAGCTGCATAATATTACTCCGATTATAACAAAGGAGAATAGATACTTAATACTCTTCATAAATTTGTAGTTTATTTCCTGCAAATATACGAATTATATTCTTTACTTATTACCTTCCTTAGTTAAGTAATTAATAAATTCCTCCATAGGAATACCTAATTGCCTTATTTTCTGCGCAATAGATGGAATATCTTCTTCGATAAAAACCTGCCTTCTTTCGTTGGTTATCACACTGTGAGCATTAATATTAACGAAGAAACCAATGCCCCGTTTATTGTATATAATATCTCTACTTTCCAACCATTCATAAGCACGCATAACGGTGTTAGGATTAACCTCTAAATTTGCGCCCAATTCACGCACGGATGGTATTCTTTCACCCCCCCGCCATACCTCTGATGCGATACGATCATATATCAATTCAACAATTTGAAGATATATTGGTTTTGTACTATTAAAATCCATAGTGTTATTCTTGCATATTAATTACATTGGCAAATTTATCTATACGATTATTTGATTCGCTGAACGCTGCTTCTGAATCTACTTTTTTACTTATGTCAATAATAAAAATAGAAAATATTATTATATTGGCAGCCAATATAGCGATATCTAATCGCCTAAAACCCCGATGATGATTAGTCTCTAAATTTTTAAATTTTATCCAAATCACAACCATATAAACTGCAATAAGTATTAATACCAAAAATGGCAGTTCAATTGTGGGGTTAGACAAGTTAAACCCCTCTGCGGGAAGATTCACATTCATTGATATATGTTCTGCGAAATCAACGTTAAAAGAAGATCCGGAGTTCTTAACAAAGATATTAAATGCAATGTATCCGAACAATGCATATAATAGAGCATGACCTAAAGCGGTATTTAATGAACTTCGATTCTTAAAAGTAATGTATCCCCACATTTGTATTGTAAAAATCAACGTTACATAGATAATAAGCCTATAGTTTAATATACTACCAAATTTTATTGGAGTGCCAGAAATCTCGCCAAACTTAAATAGTGGGAGATGATAGTATATTTCGTGTACACTATCATATATATAGTGCAATTTCACAATCTCGATAAGAGGGATATATATTACAAAAATAGATATAATAAAGGGGAATATTATAGAGTTAAAGACAAAGAAGAGATATTTCTCTATATTAGATACTGGAAGTGTTAAATTGCTAAGAGAACTAATATTACTATTAACCCATTTAAAGGTATGTGTACCAAATGTACTAAATATCCCCACGATAATTAAGCAAAGTAATATCGAAAACGAGATATTCTTGTGGTACATATCATTCATTGTCATTATTTTCGTCTCCGTAAAGTTAAATCCAGAGAAAGCCATA
>CAYIZU010000102.1:0-7467 GCA_964367795.1 uncultured Rikenellaceae bacterium
GTAGCACTATCGAATATACTCGTCCAACATCTCGTTTCGTGCAAGATTATAATATGTTATCACTTAATAGTATTACATTCAGCTATAGAGTACCAAAATCTATAACAGATAAATTAAAATTAAGTACTTTAACACTTGAGGCTGGCGGTAATGACATTTTCCATTTATCATCGGTATTGCAAGAGAGGGGTATAAGTTATCCATATGCTCGTTCATTTAACTTTACCTTAAGAGCGAATTTTTAATTTTTTAATTCAAATTTTACAATTATGAGAATGATATATAAAATAGTAGCCTCTGTAGTTTTGCTATCTTCAGTAGCATGTACTAAATGGTTATCTATCGATCCAAGTGATACTATTACTGAAGAGTATCTTTTTGAAGAGGCGGCGGGGTATCGAAATGCTCTAAATGGAGTATACAAGCAGATGTCATCAACCGAGATGTATGGTCGTGAAATGTCGTATGGTGCGGTTGATATCTTAGGTGGCTGCTATGTACTTGACCCCCAGAGAACTACTCACGTTTATACTAAAATGGGAAAGGATTACAACTACAACGATTCTGAAGTAAAGACAATTATTAGCAACATATGGTCTAAAAGCTATAATACCATCACAAACTGCAACAACATAATCCAAAATATTGAAAACGAAGATGTTACAATATTCAAAGAGGGAAAGGCTGAACGTGATCTTATTTTAGGTGAAGCTTTAGCTGTAAGGGCATATATACACCTCGATTTACTTCGCTTATTTGCACCATCTGTTGGTGTTAATGATGGTAATACATACATTCCTTATCACACTACATACCCTGCATTTACAGCTCCTAAATTGAGCGTTAATGCAATATTAGATAAGTGTATTGAGGATTTATTAAAGGCAAAGGAGCTACTTAAAACCTTTGATCTTGACCCGGAACATAGATATGGATTATCTAATCAAGAGGGCTTTAAGTATAATCCAAACTCGAGTATGGCTTCCAAAGATTTATTCTTCTCAAGTAGGAGATATAGAATGAATTATTATGCAGTTATAGCAACCTTAGCAAGGGTATACTCATATTATGAGAAAGAGGAGTTAGCATTACCGTATATTACTGAAATAAAAGAGGCTAAAGAGAGTCAATATTCTGTAACTTTCACGTTTAACTCTAACTCACAGTTAGCAGATGACAATAAATTTAGATACGATGTAATATTTACTCTATCTGATGAAGATGCTGTAGACGATTATTTCCCTTACCTACCGAATACTCTTAATGATTATTCACATTTCAGGCTAATGCTTGATTATGATAATATGTTTGCAGCAGATAAAGGAGATTATAGGTCTAAAAAAGTTGAACTCATGGACCAAGTATATGTTCCAATGAAGTTTAAAATACCAGCAGCTTTAACAACATGGTCAATTAATACAACCGACATGTTTCCAATGATACGTATGGGTGAGATGTATCTAATAGAGGCAGAAGCTCACGCGGCCAGCGGAGATTATGTAGCCGCAGTTGCTGCAATTGACGCCCTACGCATTGGCAGAGGTTGTACTACAGGATTAGTTACTGCTAACGACCAAGAAAGTTTTGAAAAACTACTTCTTGAGGAGGCTCATCGCGAACTATACAGCGAAGGCCAATTATTATACTTCATCAAAAAGTACAATAAGCTTACTGTTAACATGACAAGTCAAAATCAATTTGTACTCTCAACTCCTGACAATGAGAATATTAATTAATATCAATATACGATTATGAAATTAAATATAGTTAAAAGAATAGCGGTTGTTTTAACAGTTAGTATCGCACTACTGTCAATAACAAACTGTAAGCAATTAGAGTTAGAGCCTTATAGCTCGAAATCTGCATTATATATCGCAAACGAGTGCCCAGAGACTGGTGCTACGGGTATTGACTCTGCATTTGTAACATTCTTCACAGCTCCAACAGCAACGGAGTTAGAAGTACCCTTTGTAGTCTCTTTAATTGGAAATATACCTGAGAGTGATTTAGAATATGAAATTGAAGTTATTGATTCTCTCACAACAGCACTTAGTGGTGAGTATAGAATACCTAATAAATTAATCTTTAGAGCGGGTATGGTTCACGACACTTTACGATTAATTGTTCTTAAAAGCGACCGTTTATCAACACAAGATGTGAAGTTATCAATACGTATTAAAGAGAACGAAAATTTCAACTTGGGTTATTTTGGAAAACTTACAGCAGGTGTCCGCTATAACAATATCAAAGTAATGCCAGATTGGTGGGATGACGTAGTAGTTAGTGTTTATTTAGGAGAGTTCTCATTCGAGAAGTATGAACTATTCCTTACGGTTGTAGAGGGAGCAAACACTTTCGATTCTGCAGAGGCATTTGAGAAACGTACTATGGCTCTCGAATTTAAAGAGTATATTGAGGAAAATGGTAACACGGAGGCTGATGGTCAACCAATGGTGATACCTATCTATTAAAAGTTTAAATTAAATTTATATGAAACGAATATATAGTTTACTGCTACTATGTGTAGCACTACTCACTTTTGGTTGCTTTCAAGATAAAGGAAACTACGAGTATGAGAATATAAATAAAGTAACTGTTGATTTTCAAGGTGTAATTCGAATTATTAAGACAGCGGGTGATAGTATAATCGTTAAGCCCAAATTAATCTTTGAAGATACTCTGAATATTGATATGTCAAACTACTCTTTCCAGTGGTATCTTTCGGATAAAGTAATGACAGAGTGGAGCACTTTAGAATTAAAAACGGTTGCAACAATGAGTATGAATGGAACAGCCGCAATACTAAGAGTTACTGATAAGCGTAATGGTGTAGTATCCATGGCAAGTGCTGCCATAATAGTCTCTGCTCCTTATGATGCAGATGGAATATATGTTCTTGCAGAAAAAGATGGAAAATCGGAGCTATCGTTTATTAAAACATATTTTACATATCCGGCACCTACTTACGCTGCAACATACGATTCACAGCTTCCATATCACAATTTATATGAGAGTTCTACAGGAGAATCATTAGGCAGTAACCCTACGGGTTTTGTTGAGCATAGTATACAATATGTAGGTAATTATCTACTTATTAAGCAAGGTAGTGGAGATGTTGATGTAAACGCCAAATCTTTTACAAAGGAGATTGATTTCGTTGAAACTTTTGTTGATGCTACATATCCAACAGGTTTTGGAAGTGTGCAAGATGCATTTTTAATGAGTTATACTGATTTAGCTAAAGGAGAAGATGGCAAAATTTACAGTCGTATAAAAGAGACCAGTGCTCTTGTTCATTCAAGTTATTTTATACATAGAGCTATCAGTTATGAAGGTGAAGAATTAGTTGATTGCGATATAATAGAGAATCGTTTCAGAAGGCTTCAAGGTACATTCTTGATTGACAATGTAAAAAAACGTTTATTATTCATTTTTGATACTCCAGGTGCATACGGTAGTATTGCACAAGAAAATGCAGGAAAGGTTATTGGTGTTGATGGGATACCTATTGGAGGTGCCCCTGATGGTTACATACCACTTGACAACTTTGGGGATTATGAACTTCTTGATTTAGCAACATTTGCAACCAGAGGCACTAACAACTCTTCTGAGACAACAGTAAACCTACTTTTCAAAAGTTCTACTGGAGAATATTTCATGCAATCAATAGATATTGCCAAGACATGGGGACAAGCAGTATTAACACAGAAAAATCCAAAGATAGCTAAGATAACTTTACCGGGCAATCCAATATCAACATGGGCAGCTGCCGATGGTGAATGGAGTAATTCTAACGATATATTCTTAGCAGTAGGAAAGACACTATATCGATATGATACAGATAATCCAAGTTTCGGTGCAATGGAGCATATAACATTTAACTCAAATATCAAGTGTATGTCATCTTCCGGTGGTGGTTCATATGGAATTGTTGTTACAGAGAATAACAATATATATATGTTTACAATTAGAGATGCTAAAAATTTACCTGCAGATAAAAGAATAATGGCTGAGATTTCACCTGATTACGATTTTGGTAATATTATAGATGCTAAACAGAGCAGATATAAAAACGGGTGGTAGATTACTATAATACACAGTGGGGCTGCTAAAATACAGCCCCATTTTTTGAGAAATTTATTTATTTTATATGGAAAATGCAATTGTTTCAGTTCACAACCTATCACACAGATATAGTGTTCAGTGGGCAGTTAAAGATGTTAGTTTTGACATAACAAATAAAGGAGTTATGGGACTACTCGGTTCAAATGGAGCTGGAAAAAGTACCACGATGAATATTATTTGTGGTGTACTAAAACAGACAGAGGGGGATGTTTATATCAATGGGTATAACATACGACAAAATCCTGTTGAGGCAAAAAAATCGATAGGTTTTTTACCACAGCAACCTCCTATTTATGGGGATTTAACGGTTAGGGAGTATTTACGTCATTCAGCATTCTTGCGCGGCATTAATAGAAGCGATGTTGATAGTGCTGTTGAGAGGGCAATGGGAAGGTGTACAATAGGACACTTTAGAGATAGATTAATTAAAAACCTATCCGGAGGATATCAACAACGCGTTGGTATAGCGCAATCAATAGTGCATAATCCTCCATTTGTGGTATTAGATGAGCCTACAAATGGGTTAGATCCGAATCAAATAGTTGAAATACGTAATCTTATTCGTGAAATAGCTGAAGAGCATGCCATACTGCTATCAACACATATACTATCAGAGGTTCAGGCTATATGCGATGATATATACATGATTGAAAAGGGACATCTTGTGTTCAATGGAACAATGGAGCAGTTTGATAACTACATTGCCCCCGAAAGTTTTATTATAACTTTAAACACTCCACCATCAATTGATACCTTAATATCTATTGCCTCAAATAAAGGAGTTGAGGCAATAGAAGGTAATCGTTTCAGAATACTATTCGACAATGATGCAAGTGTCACGGAAAAGTACATTGATGCCAGTGTAAATAGCGGATGGGGGTTTTCTGACCTTCAAGTGGAGAGGTCGTCATTGGAGGCGATTTTTGCTCAACTTTCAAATAAAACTATTACCAAATAAAGATAATATGAACTTAAGATATAATATTAATGCAACTTTACGTGTTGCTAAGATTGAGCTTAACTCAATGCTCTACTCGCCGGTTGCATGGCTTGTGTTATTGGCTTTTATTATTCAAATAGCAACAAGATTTCAGGCAGTGTTTGATGATGCTGTTATCAACCAGATGATAAGTCCAGGTTTCTCCTCGCGTGCAATTTCGTTATTTACATTTGGTGCATCTGGCTCATTAGTACCTGCTACTAGCTATCTACACCTATACTTACCGCTTATAACGATGGGATTAATGAGTAAAGAGTATCAATCAGGTTCTATAAAGCTATTATACTCATCACCCATAACAAATGGCTCAATAATAGGTGGGAAATTTATCGCTATGATGGTATATGGACTATGTTTAATACTATTCATAGCGGCACTTATGCTATTCTGCGGCTTTATAATACCAAATTTCGACTACTCCGTTGTTTTAACGGCAATTTTTGGTATTTACCTACTAATATTAGCATATTCGGCTATTGGTATATTCATGTCATCTCTTACATCATATCAGGTTGTTGCAGCAATTGGCACAATAGCCACTTTGGCAGCAATAAACGAACTTGAATCACTTGGCAGAAATAGTGACTTACTTAGAGAGATAACATACTGGATTGGTCTACGTGGTAGATCTCAATCTTTTATGGATGGAATAATATCAAGTGAAGATATAATATATTTTGTTATTATTACTACAATGTTCCTACTCATTGCTATCTTTAAACTTAACACAGAAAAGATAATAATGAGTCGTACGAAGAAAATCATGGGATATAGCTCAATTGTGATTATTGCCCTATTGTTAGGCTATACTACTACCCTACAATCGTTAAAGCTATACTATGATGCAACACACGGAGAACTGAACACCATATCGGCAGAGAGTCGTGAAATTCTTAATAAGGTTCAAAAAGAGAAAGGTGATATAAAAATTGTTGGTTATACAAACGTATTAGCTGAATTCTACTATAACGGTCGTAAATCTAATCGGATGTATGACAAGAAGAGGTTCACACAACTCATACGATATATGCCATCGCTAAAATTGGAATATGTGCCTTATTATAATATAAATAACAACCATAAGCTTTTACTTGTTCGTGAGTCGCCAGATAAAAGTGGTAAGGAATTAGCTGAAGAGGTATGTAAGCACGGCGACTTTAAAATTGAAGAGATTTTATCTCCTGAAGAGTTTAAGAAACAGTATTTAAACCTTGATGATGAAGGTAATAGGTATATCCGAGGGGTTGAAACAGAAGATGGAGAGCGTGTTTTCATTCGTATGTTTAACGACAATTCAGCAGAACCAGGTGAGGGCGAGATGATGGCAGCTTTTGCTCGCTTAGTTAATCCAACATGTAAGGTAGCTTTTTATAGCGATAACAACTCACGCTCGATAGGTAACTATGGAGATAAAGGCTTTCTTTTCGTGACTAATATGAAATGGACTCGTCAAGCACTGATAAACCATGGATTCGACACTAAAAGTATTGACTTAGCAACAGAAAACCTTGACAACACAGATATACTTGTTATTATGGACTTAGTTAATCCTATAACAGATGATGTATATAATAAAGTCAAGGAGTATATAGATAAAGGTGGAAATTTATATATTGCTTCCGATTACCAGCGTAGTGCAAACATGAATAGACTACTTCAACTTGTCGGTATAACTGCTTCAGAAGGTATATTGGTTGCAGAAAACAAGATGTATTCACCTACCGTACTACCTCTTAATGTCACACAAGAGGCATTAAAGCGACATTACCACTATGTTGACCCGGTAAAATATGAGCGCAGTATATCTGTAAATGGTGCCGTTGCACTTGATTATAGTAAAGCGGAATCTGCCGGCTTTAAAGCAATGAGTGTACTTGAAAGTTCACCAGAAGCATGGGTTGATTATAACACAACCGATTTTGTTGATGGTAAGTTCTTATGTGAGGTTGACCAAAATGAAAAGAAGGGTGTTAGAAGTGTACTTGTTGACTTATCAAGAAAAGTAGGCGATAGGGAGCAGAGGATAATTGTTTCAGGAGATTCTGACATATTCGCCAATGGAGAGTTATCTGCTCAACGGGCAGGCCTTCTGGCTGCTAATATAGCCTCATTCAATAGTTCATTTAGATGGCTATCAAATGATGTGTACCCTATTGACACTCGCGATTTACCCGCGCTTGACACAAATATTA
Source organism: uncultured Rikenellaceae bacterium (assembly GCA_964367795.1). Classification (GTDB taxonomy): domain Bacteria; phylum Bacteroidota; class Bacteroidia; order Bacteroidales; family Rikenellaceae; genus JADFUS01. Next base: position 7,318 of record CAYIZU010000102.1, read on the forward strand.
ACATAGGTAGAACAGGGCTTAAAATTGTAAGTAATATGATAATGTATATTGTTCCATTACTACTTGCTGCCTTAGGAGTATTTTTAATTGTTCGTCGTGAACGTAAATAGTATTTTATGACAAAAATTGTTGAAATAAAGAATCTTTCAC
>CAYIZU010000103.1:0-7436 GCA_964367795.1 uncultured Rikenellaceae bacterium
AAAAATCCTAAACCATCAAAGCGCATCACATAAAAGCAGTTTTTAGAACTCCCCTAAAGTATGAAGAGTTGTTTTGTACTCTTCTATTTATAATAACAATTTAATTTTTACAATTATGAAAAAGTACAGATGTGAAGTTTGTGGTTATGTCTATGATCCGGAAGTGGGTGATGTAGATAGTGGTGTTAATCCAGGAACCTCTTTTGAGGATTTACCAGGAGATTGGGTTTGCCCACTATGCAGTGAAGGTAAAGAGGTATTTGTTGAGGAAGAGTAATAAATCACAATAATAAGGCTGTCGCGTTAGAAATTAAGCGACAGCCTTATTTTTTAATAAAAACTAATGCCATGTTAAAGGTATATTTATTAATCATAATAGCCATATCGGCTTGTAGTAGTGGTTATAAAGGCGTTAATTCGCAAATTACTACTATAGTAGAAAAACGTTTATCGTCTCTACCAACACAACGGTCTAAAGAGATACGTAAAGCAATAATGAAGAGCCCCGAAGATGAGCGTGAAGGAGCAGCTTTCTTATATGCCTACATGCCACAACACGACTTAGATACATTATCTGTGGAGCTAATAGCAAAAAATGTTGCCTATGCATATAAAGCACGTAGAGAGTATGAATGGGCGCGTGAAGTGCCTCTTGATATATTTTATAACGATGTATTGCCCTATGTCACTATGGATGAGACAAGAGAGAATTGGCGAGAACAGTTCTACAACTTACTTAACCCATTAGTTCGGGATTGTAAAGATATTTTTGAAGTTGTAAGTAAAGTAAATAAAGAATTTATAAATATTGTCAAGGTAAGATACAGTACAGAGCGCGAAAAAGCTAATCAGTCACCTAACGAATCTATGAAAATAGGTATGGCGTCGTGCAGCGGTTTGTCTATTTTACTGACAGATGCACTACGTGCGGTGGGAGTTCCCTCTCGCATTGCCGGTACGCCCATGTGGGTGACAAAAGAGGGAAATCATAACTGGAGTGAAGTATGGATTAATGGAAAATGGTATTTTACAGAATATTACCCCGATAAGTTAAATCATAGTTGGTTTTTGGTTCGTTGTGCTGCTTTTGAGGGTAATGTATCCTCGGAGCATCAGGTTTATGTAACTTCATTTAAACCCACGGGTAAAGGACATTTTCCAATGGTGTGGAATATGGATGATAAAACCGTTTATGGAGAGGTTGTAACGGAGAGATATATTGCAGAATACAAGAGACAAGAGGGATTATCGCAAAAAAATATGGTAGCTGTTACTATAAAAGTAATAAAAAAGGGGGGCTCCTTAACTGTTAGTGACGACCGAAGAGCTATTGGTATTAAGGTGTTAGATAGCAATAATAGAGAAGTGGTAAAGGGTAAAAGCAAGGGGGCAGCATCCGATATGAACGATTATTTGATTGTATACCTTGAACCAAATAGCTCATATCAAATAGAGTACAGCGATAAATTAGCGAAATTTAATACAGATAATAGCAAGACTAAGGAGATAATTTTGGAAGTGAACTCTGAAGGGTTGACTAAAGAAGAGGCTGATAGTGCAGTGGATAAGTATATCAAGGAACGTCAAAATAAGTCGTTAGCAGAGTATGGTGATGAATGGGAAAATAGAGAATTGAAAAACGACAAATACTCTATGAAGTTCCATTATGGTGTGATTGGAGAAAGGCCAATTGATGGTCGTGCAATGTATATATCTATGCATGGAGGCGGCGGAACAACCGCAGCTATTAACGATAAACAGTGGGATAATCAAAAGAGACTATATACTCCCGCGGAAGGGGTGTATTTCGTCCCTCGAGCTGCTACAAATACATGGAATATGTGGCATCAAGAGTATATGGACGGCTTTATAGAGAAAATTATTGAGATGGCTGTGATAAAAGAGGGGGTTAATCCTAATAAGGTGTATATTATGGGATATTCTGCAGGAGGAGATGGCACCTACCAGCTCGCACCTCGCCTTGCCGACTTGTGGGCAGCTGCAGCTATGAGTGCCGGGCACCCTGGTGATGCGCATATCGAAAATCTCCGTAACCTACCATTTGCTCTCTATATGGGTGGACAAGATGGGGCTTATGATAGAAATAAACATGCTGCAATGTGGGGGAAACAACTCGACTCTCTTGCTGCTGCTGATACAGGGGCATATATACATGATGTGCATATATATCCGCAATATGGTCACTGGATGAAGGGAACTGATAAAGTTAGTATGATATGGATGCCTAAATATCTTCGTAATAGTAGCCCAACGAGGGTTGTCTGGATGCAAGACGACGTTTTGCGAAGTAGATTCTATTGGCTGCAAGTGGATGAAAATAATATGATTAAAAATAGTAGAATAGTGGCTCGATATGAGGGTAATAGTATCTTCATTGATGAGAGTACGGTTGATGAGTTTATTGTTGGTGTAAATGATAAGATGATGAATTTAGATAAAGCTATTAGGGTCTACTATAAAGGAAAAATTATCTTTAATGGTAAGGTTCGACGAGTAATAGAGAATATTAAATCTGACATATTTGCAATGCGTGATAGGGATCTGGTTTTTCCTGTAAAATTACTTATAGCGAATAATCGAGTAACGGTTATTGAGTAATTGCTTGTGTTACTCAATATTTTTCACTATTTTTGCACCATATTACGAAATATATGCGTAGAATAATAAATAATATACCAAATACCATCACCCTACTCAATCTATTCTCTGGATGTGTGGGTATAACCGCGGCACTCAATGGAGATCTTGTGACACCATTCTACTGCATGGTTGCGTCACTTATTTTTGACTTTCTTGATGGTTTTATGGCACGTCTCTTACGTGCTTATTCTCCGATGGGTAAAGAGCTTGACTCCCTTGCTGATATGGTTAGCTTTGGGGTGCTTCCGTCAACCATATTATACACGATGGGATTAGAGTATTTTGCTTTTATTATTGCGCTTTTCTCGGCATTAAGGTTAGCGAAATTTAATATAGACACTCGTCAAAGTGATGGCTTCTTGGGGTTGGCAACACCTGCAAATGCCATATTCTTTGGTGCTGTGGGGTATCTCTCTGTTACGATGCCAGAAGTTAATCGTTATATATCGGAAGAGTCTCTTACTATTGCTGCAATTATTATGTCGTTACTTCTTGTTACAGAGATACCTATGTTTGCGTTAAAATTCAAATCAATATCATTAAAAAAAGATGGTTATATACTCCTATTTATTATGCTTAGCGTAATAACTTTTGCAATATTGCAAGTATTAGCTATACCTTTTATAGTGATTGGATACATACTATTATCGATAGTTAGATATATAATAAATAAAATTAAATAGTTAAATTATGAAGAAAGCTTATGTTTTCCCTGGTCAAGGGGCACAGTTTGTTGGAATGGGTAAGGACCTTTACGATACCATACCTGAAGCTAAAGAGATGTTTGAAAAAGCTAATGAAATCTTAGGGTTTAATATAACGGATATTATGTTTGCCGGAACAGATGAGCAATTAAAACAGACAAAAGTAACGCAGCCAGCCATATTTATACACTCTGTTATAATGGCAAAAGCCCTTGGTGAAGAGTTTAAGCCTGATATGGTTGCAGGGCACTCGTTAGGCGAATTTAGTGCTCTTGTTGCAGCGGGTGTATTATCATTTGAGGATGGATTACGCTTAGTTAGTAAGAGAGCCCTTGCGATGCAAGAGGCGTGTGAGATTGAGCCATCAACAATGGCTGCAATACTTGGATTGGATGATGCATCGGTTGAAAGAATATGTGCAGAAATAGATGGTGTTGTTGTGCCTGCAAACTATAATTGTCCTGGGCAACTTGTTATCTCAGGAAGTGTTGAAGCTGTAACAGCAGCATGTGAAGCAATGAAGGCCGCAGGAGCTAAGAGAGCATTACAGTTGCCAGTTGGTGGGGCTTTTCACTCTCCATTAATGGAGCCTGCACGCGTGGAACTTGCAAAGGCAATTGAAGAGGCTCCTTTTGCTACTCCTAAATGTCCTATTTATCAAAATGTAGATGCTAAGCCGTACACCACAGCTGAAGAGATAAAGAAAAATCTTATCGACCAACTTACGTCACCTGTTAGATGGACGCAAATTGTTGAGAATATGATTGCTGATGGAGTAACATCATTTACCGAACTTGGGCCTGGTGCAGTGCTTTGTGGATTAGTGAAGAAGGTTGATAGAAATATGGAATGTAGCAATAAGCAATCATTATCATAGTTCAATATATAAATAATAAAAAGACTCCTAAAACCCTGTTTATTGTGATTTTAGGAGTCTTTTTATATTTTTTTACGATAAAAATTTGCAAAATGAGATTTTATTTATTATATTTGTATTATGAAAACATTTTAAGATAGAAATTGTGGAGAAGATTTTGTGAGTAAGGTGAATTTCGTGTCGTTATACTAATTATATTAAGGATTATGAAAAATTTACTATTTATTTGCATCGCTATGTTGGCTTTTTCTTGCAACAATAACGCTGGATATAATGAAGAAAATGAGAATTATGATTTAACGGATAATGTTGATTCTATTGCAGCAGCCAATATAATACGTGATATATTGTATGATGCTTTTCGTAGTTATGGTAAAGCATCAAAAACAAACCCAGATCTATACGACAGATGGGAGGATTTGGATTCTGTTGTACTAAACAGCTCTAATCATGTGGCCGTAAAGGCAGTAGCTACGCCTTGGAAGACGCAATCAGTCTTTAATTTACATCCTAATATGTTTCTTCCGATGGAGAAAAATTATGGATGGAAGTTACTCAGTCACAGTTTCAAGGATGAGGGCATAATAAATAGTAGTGGGTACATGATTATGCACAATAAGGAACTAAATTTATTAAGGGTATATAATTGGGTTGAAGAGAATGAATTGAATGCTAATCGGATGAGTGATTTAATAAGCCTGGTGCAGACTTGCAATCAGAATAAGGATTTTTTCTTTACATTTAACTTTGTTATTGATAATATCACCTCTATCATAGTTGTAAAGATTAACAATCAATCTTTAATCTTATCAGATATACAGAAAGTTAGGTATTTTGGTTATAATATAGGGTGGAGTGGTTATGAGATTAATTGTGTTACTACTATTAAATAGATTAATAAGGTATCAATGCAAAAAAAGCGAACAAAAACTTGAACGCCATCATAAGAAAAGCCATAAAACTGAATTTTGATACAAATTTCTAATAAAAAGACCGCCTCGAAATAATTCGAGACAGTCTTCCCTTCCTTAAATAGCTTTTGTTTTATTGGATAACCAAAACCGCTCCTCTGTTGTTAGATATTGCGATAATTTATCAAATACATATGCATGATACCTATTTAACCAATGTCGTTCCTCAATAGTTAGCATACCAACATTAATACTTTTTATATCAAATGGATATAACGTAAGGACTTGAAAGCATAGGAATTCGCCAAACTCACTCTTCGAATGTTCAGCTACTTTAATTATATTTTCAAGTCTAATTCCATACTTTCCAACTCTATATAATCCCGGTTCATTGGATACTACCATGCCGCTCTCAAGGACCATAGGGTTATAATCGGCACGTATGGAGTGGGGGCCCTCATGAACGTTAAGATAGTGCCCTATTCCATGTCCCGTACCGTGACCATAATTTAAGCTATTTCGTAGTAGATGCTGACGAGCCAATATGTCTAACTGATATCCCGTTGTGCCAACTGGAAAAACAGCCATCGATAGCGATATATTACCTTTAAGGACTAGTGTGTAATCGTTACGCTCTCTTTCTGTCGGGATTGACATATGTATTGTTCTTGTTATATCAGTTGTACCATATTGATACTGACCACCCGAATCAAAAAGAAGAAAACTATTATGCCCTATAACAGCGCTATCCTCTTTGGGCGGTGAATAATGAACAATAGCACCATTTGGACCGTATCCAACGATAGGCGAAAAACTCTCGCCAACGAAATTAGGACTACTCATACGGAACTCCCTTAACTTTTGTGCTATCTCATATTCCGTTATCTCGTTGTCACTATCCATAGCTTGTTCAAGCCACATATTAAACTTTACAAGAGCCACTCCGTCGTTTATCATGGCACCACAAATACCTCGCTGCTCTGTCTTGTTTTTCAATGATTTAAGATATGTGATAGCTCCCACTCTCACATTATCATCGCATACGATGGCTCCCTCGTTAGATAATCTATTATAATGATATATATCAAACTTACTGTAGTTAACCATCACTTTTCGCCCGTTAAGAGATTTTAAATAATCATCAAACTGACTATAACTCAATACCTTAACACCCTGTTCATTAAGATGTGATAGACTATCTTCTGTTATTTTTACCCTATCAACAAAGAAAGTTGCCTCGCCTGATGCTATTATAGCATAGCTAATCACCACAGGATTGTAATTAACATCTGCTCCTCTTATATTAAATAGCCATGCTATTTCATCAAGGGCAGAAGTGATATATATCATGTCGTCTAGCTTAGAACACTCTATGACGCGGGATATTTTACTATTTATAGACTCTCCTGTTACGCTATCATCTAATATTTTTAATATAGACTTTGGCAGCTCTGGTCTATTCTCCCACAGAGCATCAAATGGGTCATTAATAGCTGCAATTGATATGTTGGGCGCATTAGTCTCCATTTCACGATAGCCATTTATCGTTACTAACTTGCCATCTATTGCAACTTTCCCGCCAGCAGATATATTGCAATTTAGCCACTGACTAACTGAAGGTGTCCCCTCAATACCAATTTTTTGAATAGCTGTAAAGGGGGTTTCACTAAGCTCTATTTCAGCTTGTACAAAATATCTAGAGTCGCACCATAACAATGCCTCCTTATCGGTAATAACAACCGTGCCAGCAGAGCCAGTAAAACCACTTACCCAACATCGTACCTTCCAATACTCTGCTACGTATTCACTGAAATGCGGATCGTTTGTTGGAATAACAATCGCATTATACCCTTCGCTTTTTAACCATTTTCGAACTGTTTTCAACCTGCTACCTATCATGATATACAATTTTATGGGTGCATATATACAAAGTGCACTCAAAAAACTCATCTATCGCCATGCTTTAAAACATAACCATAGATAGGTTTTTAAGTGCACTTAAAAATAAAGAACTTAGGATTACTTCTTAGAAGCCTCTAAAGATGCCTTACGGAACTCTTTCATCATTTTCTCAATCTCAAGAGATGATTTACGAGCACGTGTTCCCGCCGCTTTGTTTCCTTTGTTCATTTGAAGAGCTGCGTCTGAACTAAATTCTGCATAGGCTGCTTCGATTTTTTCAATTAATTCTTTCATAATAAAAATTTTTAGGTTAAAAAAAAGTATAGTTTATCTATATTATTCATAATTAAAAGTTAGCAAATAAAATTTGTCGACGCAAAT
>CAYIZU010000104.1:0-2808 GCA_964367795.1 uncultured Rikenellaceae bacterium
ATTAAATCTTTTCCCTCTCTTTCAGTAACTTCGCCTATTATTGTAGCTTGCGGATGGAAAGGAAGTAACTCATTAAGTAGTGCATCTGCTTTATCAGCATCTACCGCCATAAAGAGCCCTCCGGAGGTTTGTGCATCTGCTGCCAACATCTTATTTAACATTGATACACTCTCTTTATACTCCACATGTTCACGAGTGAAATCAATATTACGAAATACGGCTCCAGGGATACAGCCATCGTCTAATAGTTCATGTACACCAGTAATTGATGGTAATTTTTCGCCTTTTATATGAATTGTAACATCACTTGCCGCGGCCATGCGCATAGCGTGACCTATTAAACCGAAACCAGTAATATCTGTTGCCCCTTTAACTCCATATTTCACCATCAATTCGCCACCTTTATTATTAAGATTTTTCATCTGGCTGATTGCCTCCTCATATTGCTCATTGCTACACATGTTAAGTCGCTTTGCTGCAATCACAACACCAATTCCAAGCGGTTTTGTCAATATTAACTTTTGTCCTGCTTTTGCTCCGCTGTTAGTAACCAGTTTATCTGGATGAATCAAGCCAACAACAGCTAATCCATATTTGGGAGGAGCGTCGTCGATAGTGTGCCCACCCATTGTTAGTGCTCCCGACTCGTTTATCTTTGCTTGTCCTCCAAGGAGAATATCTCGCAATACCTCTAATGGAATATCTTGAGATGGAAACATGTTTAAATTAAGAACTAACAAGGGCTTTCCTCCCATTGCGTACACATCGCTAAGAGAGTTGGCAGCTGCTATCTCCCCAAAAGAGAAAGGGTCGCTACATACTGGAGGAAAAAAGTCGGTTGTGACAATCAATGCCTGATCATCATTAAGCCTATACACCCCTGCATCATCATGACTTTCAATATCCACCATCACATTACTGTCTTTAAGTAGTGGTATGGCACTTAATAAGGTTGATAACTCTTTTGGGGCTAACTTCGCAGAACATCCACCATATTCTACTGTTGTCATCAAATCAAATTTATTGCTCTCTATATCCATGCTCTTATATATTAAGGTGCAAAGATAGTAATAATTGTTTAATGGTCTAATTTTTGCCGCTCTTTTCGAATTAAAACAGTAGAATTATGAAACGTGGATTTATTATTATGGTATTCGTATGTGTTATCTCTATAGCAGCACATGGGCAGGTAGCGATAGTCACAGATTCCATTATTAAAACCACAAACAATAAGCGTTATAATGGAAATAGGGATTTAGATACCTTAAGTATTAACGGAAGGAAAATAGTAATCTCAAAACGAGCTCTTAGATATAGTTTTAATAGCTATACCAATGAAAGAGATGAGATAGTAATTAATGGCGATACAATACCGCAACGAGAGGCTTATCAATTAATAAAAAAGAGTTTCAGAGATTCAATAAGAGCTCATAAGAATGTGTGGGCAACTGTTATAGCAGCTCCATCATACTCTCCTGAGTCGTCATTTGGTATAGGTGGAGGGGCACTGATTACGTTTAAGGTAAATCCTAATAATAAAACACAGTTTCGTTCCAATTTGCCTATTGGTTTTGTTATGTCGGTGAATGGTACTTTTTCTCTGTCAGGATTAGGCTCAATATATTTTAAAAATAATCAACTTCAGATGAAAGCGGAGTATGGGATACGCTATGAGCCAACAGACTATTTCGGTGTGGGCTATGGAGAGATAGAGAGTGTTGAAAAAGGTGAGGAGACAACAGAGTACAGACAGTTTAAGGTGGGTTTCCGTCCCACTATATTATTTAATATCTCTAAAAACCTGTATGCAGGTGCACTTATTGATTATTGCTATTATAAGTTAAGCGATATTAATCCTGTAATGGCACAAAATAGCTACTATGATATGTTTAGTGATAGTTACCTCACTGCTGGAGTGGGCGTGGATGTGCGATACGATACAAGAGATAATCCAACAATGCCTTATAGTGGTTTATTAGCGAGTTATTCAACCGTTTTTTATGGTAGAGCATTAGGTAGTAAATATAATTTTACCTATACCTCATTAAATTACAGGCAGTTTAAACAACTTTTTGAACGTCGTTCAGTATTGGCATGGTGCGCACAATTGGATATGGCGACCGGAGATATCCCAATAACAAATCTCCCAACATTTGGTAGTGCTAATGACATGCGTGGATACGACAAAGGGAAATATCGCGATAAAACTATGGCTTTTGCAATAATTGAATATAGGCACATGTTTGGCTCTAATGAGACATATAAAACACTTCGTCCGGTATATTCTCGCTTAGGCTTTGCTCTTTGGGGTGGAGTAGCCTCAATAGCCGAAAATATAGGTAAAATTGATAAATTCAAATTTAGTATTGGCATAGGTGCAAGATACGAGGTACAGCCAAATATCAATTTTCGCCTTGATTTTGGTAAAGCTATATCGGGAGGTGATATGCTTGTCTACTTCAATATTACCGAAGCCTTTTAAAAAATATCGTTTAGTAAAGATGCTAATCTGTAGCCAGCTTTTAGAAGTTGCTCATATAACACCTTCTCATTATCAAGAGAGTATCTTTTTGCCTTTCCATAAGAGCTATAATCAACATTTTTGTCGGTATGTTCGTACACTGATTGAGATATTCTAACAGTCTCTTCCATCCATTCGCGAGGTGTGGATTTGCAATATTTTTTAAACATCTCCCTTGCATTACTCCTGTCTATGTTTGTTGCCCATTCGGTGTAGGACCATGATTTTGTAAACTCTATTATATCGCTATCCCAAAGTCTATGTAGATTTGTCTCTTTATTTAACCA
>CAYIZU010000104.1:2818-7431 GCA_964367795.1 uncultured Rikenellaceae bacterium
TGCAACAAAATGTATTAATGCATTTAGATAGAACATTTTTGTGCTGTCGTCAAGTTCACGATGATTTTTCAATTTAGAGATAGCTAATTCAACCGCACCACAGACATCACCACCTTCCTCCATGGGTTTTGGGGCGTATTTTTCTCCTTTATCTACATTAACGTAGTGCCATCCAGATGTATGTTTATACTCAGGATAATTCCTAATATCATCCATCCACACGGACATTTGAACAAGAGTTTTATTATCAAGTATTTCGGCGATAGCCTTTTTAGTTTTAGGTTTAAGATGCCTCGTTGCTATTTCCGCAATAATTTCGTGACCTTTACCTCCCCAGCCAAAGGTGTTCGCTACAAATACTAACTGTATACATATAGCGATTAATAATAGTTTCTTCATGTTGTTTAGGTTTATATCTCTATCTCTTCATCCGCACCTTTATTATCGGCGATTTTTATTTTGTATTTATACCTTGCCATCATTGAAAGATTACGTTCAATTTCAACTAATGAGTACTTCTTTAGATAGCTATTTATTTCATTTTGCACATCTTGAGGAAGTGTTGAAATAACCGAAGCAGGTACTACATCGTTTCCTTCGCAATCGATTTCTATCCACTCTCCATCCTTATTAAATGTGATAGTGGTTCCACCTGATAGAGTAATTTGGTACTCCTTGTCATTGGCATCATATTCAACGCTGCGAATCCTACGCTCGCTAAAATTTGAATTGTAAAAAGATTTTGCCGTTTCTGGTAAATCTTTAAATTTAATACGCTTCTCATCCGCCGATGCAGTGATAACGATATTCATGAATGCAACTAACAGTGCAAAATACTTTATAAACTTCATAATATTATTTTTGTATACAACTTTGTAACGGAAAACGCACAATAATTATTATGTATAGTCAAAAATAAGACCATAAATGTTGGATATAAAGATTTTTTTTCTATTTTTGCAGCCTAAATAAGTGATATTATGGATTTAGTTAATGAAATTAAGCGATTAAAAGAGGAGCGTAATGCGGTGATACTTGCACACTACTACGCAAACGATGAGGTGCAAGATGTAGCAGATTTCTTGGGTGATAGCCTTGCTTTATCAGAGAAAGCCGCTACGACAGATGCGGATGTGATAGTATTTGCAGGTGTGCATTTTATGGCAGAAACAGCAAAGATATTATCTCCTCAAAAAACCGTTCTTTTACCGGAATTAGAGGCTGGGTGCTCTCTCGCTGATTCGTGTGAAGCGTCAAAATTTAAAAAGTTTATCGAACAATACCCCGATGCAGTTGTCATATCATATGTTAACACCACTGCGGAGGTTAAAGCATTAACAGATATTGCATGTACCTCAAGTAATGCAGTTGATATTGCTAACTCTATAGATAAAGATAAAACAATAATATTTGGTCCAGATAAGAATCTTGGAGCATATATTAAGCGCATGAGTGGTAGGGATAACATGGTAATATGGGATGGCGCATGCCATTTTCATCACGACTATAACGCCAAAGATATAGCAAAGCAGATGGAGGAGAATCCTAATGTAAAGCTTCTTGCTCACCCCGAGTGTGGTGAGGATGTTCTCATGCTTGCTGATGTGGTAGGCTCAACATCTTTCTTGCTTAACTATGTAAAGGTTAGTGATGAAACAACCTTTATCATAGCAACCGAAAAGGGAATATTGTATCAAATGAAAAAAGATGCTCCAGATAAAACTTTTATTCCGGCAGTGGTAACAAATACAAGTGGTGAGGATTATTGCAGGTATATGAAGATGACTACTTTGCAGAGTATTTATGAAGCATTACGCGATAATAAACATGAGATTAATATGCCGAAAGAACTCATGGATAGAGCACGTGGTTCGATAGTTAGAATGTTGGAGGTAAAATAGATAATTTTAGTTAAGTTTATAATAATTAATACATTAAAAAGTTTTATTATTACGATGATTTTTCGTACCTTTGCGTCGTGAAAGCCGTTATCATTATTAATGATATGTGTTAATTGCAATATAAGGTGCTAATAATTAGTGTATTACTAAAATTTATTTAATATTAAATGGTAAAGAAAATTTTAATTTCACAGCCTGCTCCGTCGACAATGTCAAACTCTCCTTTTGCGAGATTGGTCGACAAGTATGGTATTTCTTTAGATTTTATGCCATTCATCAAAACGGTTGGGGTTTCTGCAAAAGAGTTTAGACAGCAAAAGATTGATGTTCTGGAGCACACATCGGTGATATTCACCAGTATGAATATGGTGGATAATTTTTTCCGTATATGTGAGGAGTGTCGTGTCAATATCCCGGAGACTATGAAATATTTTTGTGTTACTGAGGCAATTGCTCACTATTTACAGAAATATATTGTCTATCGTAAGCGTAAAATATTCTATGGAAAGACAACTTTTGTAGAGTTGATGGAGGTGCTTGTTAAGCATAGCAATGATTATTTTCTACTCCCTATATCGGAGTCTCACAAAGGGGAAATAACCCAGATGCTACAGGATGCTAAGATGCAATTCCGTGAGTGTGTGCTTTCGCGTACTATGCCACAAGATTTAAACGAGAAGGTTAAAGATATTGATTCATATGATTTACTCCTTCTATATTCTCCAGTTGGTGTTGAGGCGTTAGCAGCAAGCTATGGGGATAAAGCAAAGTCATTTAACATAGCTGCTTTTGGGATGAATACCGCATCTTTGGTCTTGGATAAGGGGCTTAATCTAATGTCTATTGCACCAACTAAGCGCGCTCCGTCGATGGTTAATGCTATAGAATTATATATTAAAGAGTTAACTGATAAAGGCTCTGTTGATACCTCATATATTCGTCAAACAATAGATGAGGCAATACAGCAGAAAGATGATATGTTTGTTAAGGTAACAACAACCAAGGTGCGTCGTAGCAGTACGAGTAAGCCTCGTAAACAGCTACAAAATGCCTAAAGGGGTTAATTCCCTAACAAAAAGCGAACGTATTTATCGTCGTAAAGAGATAAGTGATATGTTTCGCGAGGGAGAGAGCTTTTTTCTTCCCAATTTTAAATGTGTATATCGTTTAGGCGATGCCACTACCGATAACGAGGTAGATGGCGTCGCTCTTCGTATGATGGTATCGGTGAGTAAGCGTTACCATAAACGAGCCGTTAAGCGTAATAGGGTAAAAAGACTCATTCGTGAGGCTTTTAGGTTAAATAAAAATTATGCTATGGAGTTATTAGGAGACGTAAGGGTAGATATATGTTATATTTACATAGGAAAAGAGGAGTTATCGTATCATGCTGTAGAAGATGAAATCAGAAAATCATTTAAAAAAATCAAGAAAATTAGCGATATTAATACCATATCTATTAATTAGGTTTTATCAGCTTGCAATATCGCCCTATATACCGTCGAGATGTCGGTATACCCCTACATGTTCGCAATATGGAATAGATGCTCTACGAAAATATGGACTAATTGAAGGCTCTTGGAAAACTTTAAAGCGAATATTAAGATGCCATCCATGGGGTGGTAGTGGCTACGATCCTGCATAGTAAACTGTTTTATGGAAAAACATTTGATTAACCCGTAAAAAATTTGCAAAATATTATATGTTTTATTATAACAAAAATTAAAAAAGTATGAAAGAAAAAGAAGATTACATTAATTTAGAGATTGAGATTCTCGAAGTTATTACAGAAACAGGCTTTGCAATATCAACGCCTGATTTTATTGAAGGAACACCATTATTTTAATGATTACAACTATGAAGAGAGTAAATTTATTATTTTTATTATTATGCGCATTAAGCGTAATGGTGTCGTGTCAGAAAGATGATATCGCATCACAAGGAGATTATTTGGGCAAGAGTTACACTATTCAAGCATCCGTAGGTGATGACCCATCAACGAGGGTTAACTTAACCGATGAATCGGGTATTGTTAAGATTACATGGAAGAAAGGTATAGATGATGCATCAACCGATAAGTTTTCTATCTATGATAACAACACAAAAGCTTATGTTGGAGATTTTATTTTTACAGGTGCCGATGGAGATAAAATAGGAGAGTTTAAAAGTGTTGGAGAGTTAATCTTAAATAGCGGTACAACATACATTGCTGTTTATCCAGCTGTTGACCCTATGACTCACGGCACACTCAAATTAAGAGACGATAGTGCTCTTGAAAGTACAACTCAAACAGCAAATGCCGATTTGAGCCATATGGAACAAGCTGTTAGGATGAGAGGGTCATTCACCTATGATGGTACTCCTCAATCGATGCAGTTCGGATTTGAAAGCGAGTTATCTCTTTTGGTTGTGAAAGTGCCAAGCACAGTATCAACAAGTGCGATAAAGTCGTTTATCTTCCACAATGGAGAGGAGGCTATTATGCTTAACTGCGGTGGAATCACAGCAAGCGAAAATGCATACTCGCTCTACCTTTTAACTAAAGCCCATGCGGTGACTACCGAGAGGGAGTTAGATTTTGTTATCGAGACAGCAGCCAATGAGTTCTTTATACTTAATAAAAACAGTAGCACATCACTTGTTGCAGGTAGCCGATACACTCTTGACCTTACGGCAGAGACTTGGGGTCCAGCTCCTACAACAATAGATATG
>CAYIZU010000105.1:0-7379 GCA_964367795.1 uncultured Rikenellaceae bacterium
CCCACCTACCTTTAGATCGTTCATAATACCACACTGTTTGATGTGGGCTAGAACCAACTGGTGGTGCTAAATACTTTAGTGACAACTGCTCCATAATAACATGGAATGGATCATTCGAGAAGAAGTCTGCATCACTAACTGCATTCTGACTGTTAGCACTTCGTGAAATTTGCTGCGTTATCTGATTGTACTTTGTCTCTTCCTCTTCAGTCATATCGCTCTCTACATTGAGTACTGTGAGCTTCATAGGTACAAATATCTTAGAAAAGTTAAGTGCAGATGCCTCTTTCTTGACGATAGCACTCGCTAGAGATGCCGTTGTCTGACCTCCATTTATAATCTGAAAATCATCAAAAGATATTATTTTTGTTTTATCATCAGATAGAGTAATAGAGTGAGCAACAACGGCAACACCATTGTTATACGTAAAGAAATTTTCTGGATTATCACCGACAATAGTTTTCCTTATCTCTTTATTAACTTTCCCACGCACACTTAAAAATGCACGGACATTGCCTTCAAGTAGGCGACTACCGTACTTTAGGTAAATATCAGCTAAGAAGCGACCAGGGACTATTGCCATATATGAGTCGTATGAGCTTGACTCTCCGATATTTGCTTTTAAACACTGAATGCCATCGCAATTGAAATCCTCGCAATTAATTGTAATAGACTCAAAGCTATTCGACAATTTTGCTTGATGAAACCTCTCCAGAGTCCATAAGTTAAGTTCAACTGGGCGATCTAATACATCTTCTTGCTCAATACTCTTAACTTGTACGCTTAGAACAGAGTTTGTTAAGATATAAAACTTGAATTTAAGCACAGAAGAGTTTAGAGTTCCTGTCCCTATGCGAGATTTGAACTCTTTAGCAATGTCTATTATCGTCGATGAATCATCACAGTATTTTCTTAGGCTGCCAGCATTTACCTCCTCTATAAAATAACGCATCTTATTGTAAAGTTCTGTTATTCTTGAGTTTGTTAGCGTGGTTTTTTCTATTGTATTTTGAAAGTCGCTAATAAATAGTATTATCGAGCTATCTGCATCGTCATACCCGTAAGCATCAAAACCTAGAGATCGATTCTTTGAACCTCTCATTTCGCAAGAAAAAGGGTATGGATCGACAACTTCACCCATCTCCTCTAGCTGAGACAGGGTAGTGCTGACGAATATATCATCAACATCAGTACCTTCGATACTTGCTTCGTTTCTAATTGTATTTAGAAATTCTATTCTGTATTCTTCGATTTCCATATTATTCTTCTATTTTATATGCTTGTATATCGGAGATTAATATCTCATATTGTACCTTTGAGATTGCCTCATTTACATCAGACTTTGTCAATTTGGGAAATGTAGCATCAACAGTGTATCTATCTAATGATATAACATCATATACAAACTCATCATAAGCTGAGTCAAAGCTAAAGCCACTATCAATCAAAGTTCTTATAAATGCATCTTTGTTTTCATCGCTTTTTAAGGTATTTATAATTGCATTGGCTAATTTATTCAAGCTGACACCATCATAAGCTGGACTCATCTGCTCTAAACTAAATATCGCCAACTCCCCATTGTTTACACTATGCAGCTGTTCGAGAGATGATATTTTTACAGCAGGTTTGCCTACGCTCATTGCTTTAACCTCATACCAATAGCTGTCCAGAGAAAAGTCTTTATGCGTAAGCTCTCGACCAGACCACGCCTGAAGAGACATATCTATTCCGTAGGTTTCAAACATAAAATCCTTTAAAAACAACAACTCTCCAATCAACCCCATAATCTCATACTGATTCAGAATAGACCTTTTAGTTTGAAACATTCTTTTCCAAGAGTAGAATCTGTTGATTAAGACAGCGTAGCCTCCTTTGCAATCAGAAACTCCTCTTGTTGAATTAATAATATCCTCACAGAATACGCAGAAATTATCCAGCATATCTGGATCAGATAGATAGAATGTTATACTTGAGAATTGATCCTTTGTGTACTGTCGAATACCTATTGAATGAGAAGATTTTATGCGTGTAGGAATAAAATCACCTCTAAACTCCAAGGCATAATGACTCTGCTCATCAAGACCTATATAAATCTTTAATGGGTGCTCAATGTCCACGAGAGTAAAATGTCCTGGACTAAATTGCTCCTTAAATCGTTGTGTTATATTCATAAATCTTCGTCCTCCTCGCCTTCTGTTTCTAATAATTGCTGCATATATACAGTATTAACTTTATATTTCTTGCTTCGTAGAGAGTTCTCTCTATCAGCAGGTATACCTATCGCAAATCCTACAATAGGATTGTCTCCTAACTCAGCTCTATAACTTTCGAGTTTCGGGCAATCACTCTTTTTTGTATGATCATAAGTTATAGAGTATATTATCAATAGAGGCTTCCTATTCTCAATGGTTGAAAACCACACGTGGTTTGGATAACTCTTTTTTAAAGAATTAGTATTGGAATTATATAAGTTCTTAGCCTCTTCAATCTGCTGTTCTGTTAAACCGAATTGCCCATCCGTATTACCTCCGAGCGTACCTCTACCAGTAAAATGAATTTGATTGCCCTGACTGATATAGTAATTACGCTTCGAACACTGGATGTTCACACCCTGGCCATAATCGTAATTCAAGCTTCCTTCTCCTCCTTGTATAGATACATCCCACAAACTCAATTTATCGCTATTAGCTTCGTTTATAAATGACAATATGGTATTTGTGTCAAACTTCATATTGGCAATAGATACTGATATTTTAGAAAGTAGTTGTTTGATGTGTTCACAAGATACATTCTCAACTATTCTCGTTGATGAGCTTCGCTTATTGATGAAATTTCCGCCATCATCACAAATAGCTTTCACTAGTTCCTTTACAGCACATATGTTTTTTAAGTTGTTTTGTACATTCAAACTTGCATAAGGTGTCTCAAATATACCACCCCAGAAGCTGATATATTCCTCTCGGTTAAATGAATTACGCATTTTGTTTGTTGCTGTTATCTGCAACTCAGCACTTTCATCCCTAACTCTAAGTCCAAAATCCTTGGGAGTCATTCTATCATCAAACATTCGCCTAATATCATCTTTTAACTCCTCCGTTGATTTTGAAATCTCCTCATACCATCTTGAACTCGTCTCGCTTGTCCATATTTGACATAGATCATCATAGTTATATCTATAACCGAACCATCTACCCATCTGCATTAGAACATCAAATGTAGCAGTGTTACGATAGAAGTAGCTTGTCATTAATCCCTTTAAAGTCAAACCACGTGATAGGGCCAAACCTCCTACGGCAATTAATCTCTGAGATGGGTTAGTTTTATAATCTAATTTTGAGCTATTCTTACCACTATTAACGACAATAACTTTTATTTTCTCTATTGCTTTAAGTAATATGCTTTTATTCAGAACGAGTTCTTTGCTTAACCCCAAATTAGAGTAGTGCTTACACCAAATAGCGTCTAGTTTCTGATATACATATAACTCTTTGTTATTCTCTATATCATCGCTGAAATCAAAATTAATGCAGTCAAACACTCTTTTATAGAACTTTTCGATATACTCCTTTATGTATTTCTGCACCTTTACAAATCGAGACATATTTACCATCATAGTACGAGGGTGAGATACATCTCCTCTAATATCTCTGATGGCATTAGCTATAAAATATGAGTATAAAGAATCATTGAGAGATTCAGGCAATATTCCACACCATTCTTTCTTGTGTTTATGATAAAACTCTCGCTCCATTAACTCTATTGGATCTGCCTCTTTGATATATTCATGATCTGGCTCTACAATATCTGTAATAAACTTTAACGAAGAGTAGTATTTGGCATCTCTATTGAAAATTCTGGTTGCACCTACATAGTTTGTTGGCGTAGGCAGTACGTAGATAAAATGCTCAGGGAAAAGATCTGAGTTCTCCATCTCCGCAGTTGTGTCAGGGTCGATAAACACATTCGCAAATGGCGTTGCTGTAAATCCAACATAAGTTACATTGTTGAAGGCATTACATATCTGTCGTATAATCTTATTTGTTTTCGATGGGTCTAACTTGTCCTTTTTTGTATTGACCGAAGCATTGTCAGCCTCATCATCAATAAGCAGCATTGGTTCGTGTATGAGTCCATCTAAGACATCCATATTCTGCTCAACCAGCCAATTATGAAGTTTTGTAAGTACACTTACGTTCTTCTTTACGACAAATACAATCAAGGAGCGATGTGAGCTAATTGTCGATACAATTTGCCCATTAACCTTGAAATCATCTTCGTAACTTGTAAATGCAGTTGCCCTAATTTCCTTGTTGTTTAAGCCAACACCTACTCTGGAACTTGACTTTGTAACGCCTTTATTTCCTTTCTTGTCTACACGAATAGTACAACCGATAATACCTTCCTCTACTCGCTCCTGAGTTTGTTTGCGAAGACTCTCAGTAATGCCAGTTAGAAGTATCACAACTTTGTAACCAGCATCAGCAGCCTTGCATATCAAACCAGAATATGTTGCCGTTTTACCAGACTGAACATCTCCAATAATTAATCCTCGCCTAAGTCGCTTCCCTTCTATGTCATCATTCGGATTTCCTAGACAGTTCATTATATTTACCAGAGTCTCTTGTTCCAATAAGTTGATACTGTTTATATCTATCTCACCCTCACTGATTAGGAATTTTCTATATCTATTCCAGAAAAATTCATTGTCTAGCTTTAGTGTAGAATACCAATCCCTTGCATCTTCATAGTCATTATAAATAAAACTTGCAGCGGAGTGTTTTATTTTATGCTCATATTCGATGTCCTTAACTGCTTTTGCTAGATCATCTTCATCAAGTGCAATTTGAAAAAACTCTTCACTTTTTCTTATTGTTGGAATAATATCCTCTTCTGTGAAAGTTCCTCCAAACTTCTTTATAGCATTAATGGCAGCACTTGTATATCCCATAAATGCGGTATATTGTTCTTCAGTTAGTTTCATATTGAGTAGTGTTTATATAACGACTCTTTAAGATATGCGTACCTGCAAAATGGCTCAGAGAGAAAGTTGTTATCTATAATCTCTTTTATAGTTTTGTCGATAGCCATTGGTTTTGCATACTCTACCATTAGTATAGCCATTTGGATTAATTCATTTTCGCGTTCTTGATTCTTCTCATCCTTGTCAATTATTGCATTGCAAGACTGATCTGTGTATATCTGCTGTATAGGTATATTCTTTTCAATCTCATCAATCAACATCTCAACATAAGTATAGTCACTATCTGAAATTTTACTGCGAACAAAATTGAAAAGGTTACTCTCTCTATTTATTTCATAGAAATAGTGTTTCTCTCGTCCCTCAATTCTATTCCAGATATAATCAATCTTATCGTTAACTTTATTTGTTCTACCTCTATGCGTTTGCTGACGAACAGAAATATCCATCACATCTTCAACTTTTTTTCTAAGCTGATTTTGAATAGATTTTGGAATTGCTGCACTTTGCTTCTTTATGTCAATATTCCAAATATCATCCAGTGTATTTGGAATATCTACTCTAATACGAGCATTTTTCGTCAATTCATCTCGTCGCTGCGATCCAAACCAAGTACCCCAAATAATAAGGCGTTTATTTCGATATACATAATAGCCCTGTTTTGTTCGCAAACTTTCTATACCTCCTAGTTTTACCTTATCCGACTCAGTTAGGTCTTTGAAAAATGGTAGAACAAATGGCTGCACAGTAACATGTCTCTCAATATCATTTGAGTCATTAATTGCTATATCAATCTCCTTCTTACGTGTAGTTTTAGGGTTGCTCTCAAGGAAAGGATCTAAAGCCGCTATCTTGTAGTTGTTAAGATACATTTTGACTTTATCTTTCTTTGGAGCGTCTATATATCTATGAAAAACCAAAGCTATGTGTTTGGTAATTTTATCTTTATAATCACATAGCGTTGAGTATATTTGACCGTTACTAGATTTCTCTATAACATCAAAATCTTCCCACACGACCAATGTTCCGCTAGATTGCTCAAGAAGAGGCTCTACCGACGGAACATTTTTTATTTCGTCATACGACAATTCAATTACATACCAGTCTTTGTGCTCTATGATATAATTGTAATCCCAGCTGTAGCCAGATATAATATCCCCTTGCTTGCTGATAACTGTTAGTTTTCTGCATTGAGACAGCGAAGCCGACTTTAAACCTAGTCCAAATCGTCCCAAATCATCAGCAGAGCGATTCTCTTCACTCGCTGAGCTGCCATATCTCATAGCATTAAATAACTCATCAGGATTCATTCCATAGCCATCATCTAGAATAGACACATAACATTCTAGTGCATTTTTCGGAAATTGAAGTCTTATCTCTCGACACTCTGCACTAATACTATTATCAATAATGTCTGCTATCGCTGATTCAAAGGTGTAGCCCATTGAACGCATTGAGCCCATTAGATGATCTGCTTTTGGTATATTCTTTCTAGGTTTCATAGTTTTTTTATCTTACAAAGAAATACTTATTAGCCAATTCATTGACTGCGTCGCAATCAATCTCGTCATCCTCCGCAGAAATCAGCTCTGATAACGATATATTGTCAATGTCATTATCAACCACAGGAGATTCAATCGAAATGTCATAGGACTGGGTGTTGATTTGCAACACCGCATCTGAGGGATACGTGTTTACGTCTTTAGTATAGTCGTTCAGCAGATCGAAGATAATCTCTTCAAATGCTCTTATATTTTGTA
Organism: uncultured Rikenellaceae bacterium; assembly: GCA_964367795.1. Taxonomy (GTDB): domain Bacteria; phylum Bacteroidota; class Bacteroidia; order Bacteroidales; family Rikenellaceae; genus JADFUS01. The sequence continues at coordinate 6,739 of CAYIZU010000105.1, forward strand.
TTCTATCCATCATAACCTTATTTGCTACTATAAATCAAATCTTTAATATCAATATCCAACAGCATCGCAATTTTCCTTAGAGTCTGCAAATCTGGTTGAGATACGTTTGTACACCATTTTGAAACAGTTGAAGGGTCTTTACCCAATTGCTCCGATAACCATTTGCTTGTCTTCTTTCTCTCTACAAGCACTATTTTTAATCTATTTATATCTTCCATCAATATTCATATTAGTGAATTTTACACAAAATTAGTGAGAAATTTTTACGTAACCAAGAATTTAACTAATAATTATCTCATATAATTTTACAACCTCGTCCTGAGGGGTTTAACGCTACATTCTGCGCCCTCGCTTTTTCTTAATTTGTTGTATTTGCATTCGATTTCTAAATGTTGTTTCTTCTGGATCGTCTCCGCCATCGGCAGGGAGGTCGAAGATGCCAAGTCCTCCGCTAATGATTGCGCCATCGGATTGGGGTTGTTGGGCGTGTTGTGTTTGCTGTTGCTGCATTGATTGGTATACATCTGCTTGAGAGTGTGTGGTATCTTCTTTTGGTGCGCTTAGTCTCTCGATAACTGCATTTGAGGAGTACTCCTTACCGAGGCGTGAGCCGTTGAGGGTTGCGCCTGTGGTGTGGTCGA
>CAYIZU010000106.1:0-7319 GCA_964367795.1 uncultured Rikenellaceae bacterium
CGTGAGTATTTATGCGATTCAGGAAGTGACAAAAATGTTTTTGAGACAATTTCATCAATATGTTATAGTTATGCGAGACCTCTACTTAGTCTCTTTATGAGTTATTATATATTTGGCAAGCTCTAATGCGGAAAAGATTATTATACCAATACCTAAAAGTGTTGTAATTGTTATAACACTATCAATGGGTGATGAGAGCATATATATGCCTATGACAAGTAGAGCGAAAGGCATGACAAACAACACACCTGACACATTCATACCTGCGCGCCTAAACGACAAAAGATTTATCAACTGCCCCATTGAACCTAAGATGATAACTATCGATATTAATGTTAAAAGAAACCCCATTAAAAAGAGTGGCGACACAACCAATACTAAGCCAACCAAACCGCTAATAATACCATTAAGCATCATTACACTTGATGGATGAAATGAATTGCGTTGTAGCCTATAATAATCCACTATCGATGCAATGGAAGAGATAATAAGCAAAGTTCCAACGGTAAATAGTATTAACGAAAGAGTTGTATCCGGTCGCAATATTAATACTAAACCAATGATAATCGCAACAACAGACATTACAGGTATGCTTTTCAAATGTGTCATCATAATAAAATTTAAATTATAATTTATTTAGAGCACTCCACAACATATCTTTCAATTCAGTGATATGTAATCCCGCTACAGATGAAATAAATGTATAAGGTATATTAATAACGCCTTTATCATCAATCTCTTGACGCATCTCTTCTGTTAACTCATCATCCAACATATCACTCTTTGTAATAGCTAATACGCGCTCTTTATCCAGTAATTCGGGATTATATAACTCTAACTCTCGAAGCAATATCGAATATTCATTAGATATATCATCACTTTCTGCCGATATCATAAATAAAAGTACCGAATTACGCTCTATATGACGCAAGAATCGTACCCCAAGCCCACGTCCACTACTCGCCCCCTCAATGATTCCGGGAATATCTGCCATAACAAACGACTTATGATCGCGATACTCAACAATCCCTAAATTTGGCTCAAGTGTGGTAAAAGCATAATTAGCAATTTTTGGTCGCGCTGCTGACACAACTGATAATAGAGTTGATTTACCCGCATTAGGGAAACCAACAAGACCTACATCTGCAAGAAGCTTTAACTCCAGCACAAACCACCCCTCCATGCAATCACCTCCCGGCTGGGCATAGCGCGGTGCCTGATTTGTTGCCGACTTGAAGAAGGTATTTCCTTTACCTCCACGCCCTCCTTGAAGTAGCACAATCTCCTCTCCATCTTTCGTTATCTCGCATAGTTGTTCAAAATTTTCAGCATCTTTCGCTACCGTTCCTAAAGGAACATCAATAATTATATCTTTTCCATTAGCACCTGTCATGCGCGCGCCACCACCAAATTCACCATCCTCGGCATAGATGTGTTTACGATATTTTAAATGTATCAGAGTCCAATATTGGCTATTTCCGCGAAGTATGATATGCCCTCCACGTCCACCATCTCCTCCATCTGGACCACCAAACTCAACGAATTTTTCATGGCGAAAATGGACAACACCTCCACCTCCTTTACCGGAGCGAAGAAATACCTTTACATAATCAACGAAATTTGTTTGCATATCATTCTATTTTTTACCTTTTGACTTACGTGCTTTATATGCAGCCTTCATCTTAGCTGCTCCCGAGATAGTTGTTCCTTTGGGCTTAGTTCTACGTTTCTCTTTTATGACAATATCGCCATCGCCAAGTTTTTTGCCTCTAAATACTACCGAGTCGCCCTCCATCTCGCGCACTCTCTTTGCAATCTTACTCATAACTATTTCACAGTTGAACCATTAAAGCGAGCATATACACCTAATGGTAATATTTTTTTAAAATTATCTTCAAAATAGAACTCTCCAAACTCAACATTACTCGCCTTGAATATCTGCTCTAAAAGCCCTTTCGCTAACAAAGCTGATAAACCCATAGAATAGAGGTTAAACACGACGAAACCGCCCTCCTCAAGTAATTCAGAACAATTAGTTAAGAGTGGAACTATATCCTCTTCAAGTATCCATTTTTCCCCATCTGGTCCCCGACCATAAGCAGGGGGATCTAATATTATACCTCTATACTTATTACCTCTTTTAACCTCTCGAATAACAAATTTACGCGCATCATCAACAATCCATCTGATATCCGATAGTCCCGAAAGCTCCATATTATTACGGCTCCAACTAACAACCTGCTTAACAGAATCAACATGCGTAACCGCTGCCCCTACTGCCCTCGCTGCAAGTGTGGCACCTCCTGTATATGCAAAAAGATTAAGTACCTTAGCCCCCTCACTACCTTCTAAAGCGTTACTAATGAATTTCCAATTATCCGCCTGCTCAGGAAAAATTCCTAAATGCTTAAACGATGTCATTGCCAAACGCATGGTTATATCAACGCCATTAATATTATGCTTAATATTCCAAGTTTCAGACATTGATGGTTTGGCAAACCACTCTCCACGCTCAAAATTATTACTATTAGTGCGTCTAAAATAGGCATCAGCGCGACTCTCCCACTCACTATCAGTAAGCGATTTATCCCACAGTGCTTGTGGTTCGGGGCGTGCTATAACATAATCCCCAAAACGTTCTAATTTCTCAAAATCACCACAATCTATAAGTTCATAATCACTCCACAGAGAGTTAATATTTATCATTTTAACATCCATATCACCTTTTTTTAATAACCATTCGACACCTTTTGCAGTCGAAAACCAGTTCGAAACACTCCTTTACTCCCTCAAGATAGAGTCTTTCTACTCGTCCACCTTTTTTTAAACACTCTCCTATTTCTCGTCTTAAGCAGTAGCGACACTCCATTAATACGGCATCCTTAGCTACCCCTCGCAAATCATATCCTTCGTCAATAGATGTAAATCCACAACGCTGATAAAATTCACGCGACAAACGGTTTGTAACATTTGCTCTTGCATCAATATTTTCACTATATGGTGCAGGGTAACTAACCTCTACCCCATTATCTATTTTATAACTCCTAAGCCTATTAACCTCTAAGCATTTTAGCAATTCTCGTCGGATACCATTAAGTTCCTTCACAGCAATAAAATAAGGTTTTCCACTTACAGAAACTCCATTTACTGAAAAAACCGTCCCTCCACTCTTACTCATTTGCTTGACAATAGTATCTATCATCTTTTCAACATCACGTACCTCATCGCCGCTGACTTTATATTCGAGTTCGGCAGTAGCACCTTCAACGTCGGTTGCCAATACCGTTAAACTACTATTTTCAAAGTATAAATCAATATTAACATCAATATAACGACTCGTCTTAGCTTTTAGCACAATGTCGTTAAAAACCTTATTATAGTTACGAAATAATTTGGCACCAACTTTTATATCTTCTCCACTGTTTAAAGTAAGATATACCTTATCACCTTGATTTATCCCACTATTAATGTTAGTTCCTCCAAATGTTTTATCACTATTGATAAAACAAACGCCATCTCCTCCAACAAATATCTTATCGCTTTTAACAACAATGACACCTTTACCTTTCACCTCTTCAACGACACCTATATACTCACCTACCGCTTTGGCAGTGGCAAACGATGCCATCTTCGAAGCATATTTGTCACCCTCAATAAAATAGTTAGTAAAACTCCTACTAAAACTCTTTTCTGGTGACGGTGCAAAATCAAAAGTAATTCGCCCCTGCGAAGAGCGGCAATATCCACTATTATTTGCAATAAAATCATCTATCATACTTCGATAATATGCTACGCTGTTTTTTAAATAGCATAAATCTTTTAATCGCCCCTCAATTTTAAATGATGTTACACCGGTAAAAGCAAGTTCTTTAATATAGTTTGAAAGATTCAAATCATATAAAGATAAAAGATGTTTATCACGTAATAAAATATTACCATTTTCATCTTTAAGGGTATACTTAGCACGGCATAATTGCGAACAAACGCCCCTATTCCCGCTTCTTCCACTAATAGCCTGCCCCATATAACAACGACCGCTCTCACCTACACATATAGCACCATGCACAAAGGTCTCTAATTCAACTGTTGTTTCTCTTCGTATCTCCTTTATATCCTCTAACGACAAGAAACGTTCAAGAATAACACGTGAAAAACCACTATTTTCCATAAAACGCACCATTTCAGGAGTGTTTGCCGCACCTTGAGTAGAGAGATGAAGTGGAATGTTTAAATCCATCATCCGATATGCCATATCTTGCACGATAAGAGCATCACACCCTGCCGCTACAACCTTACGTGCAATATCTTCCGCCTCGTTAAGTTCATAATCGTAAATAATAGTATTAAGGGCAACATATACACGTACCCCAAAAAGATGTGCATACTCTACAACTCTTGCAATATCATCAATACTATTAGTTGCACCACTACGAGCACCAAAATTTGGAGCACCTATATATATCGCATCCGCACCAGCATTAATCGCTGCAACGGCATATTCGTAATTCTTAGCTGGCGCAAGAAGTTCTAACTTAACCACTTTGATAATATTATACCAATGAAACTCCTGTCATATCAGCAGGTTTCTCTACACCCATAATCTTTAAAACAGTTGGAGCAACATCTGCCAGAACGCCACTTTCAACGCTCTTTATATCATCCGACACAACAATAAACGGAACTGGATTTGTTGAATGTGCAGTATTTACACTTCCATCATTGTTGACCGCATTGTCGGCATTACCATGGTCTGCAGTAATGATTATGGTATAACCTGCGGCTTTTGCACTCTCTACAACCGCTCTAACCGATTCATCCACAACCTTAATAGCCTTTGCAATAGCATCATATACTCCTGTATGCCCAACCATATCACCATTAGCGAAATTAAGGCAAATAAAATCGGGAGCACTACCCTCTATCTCTTTTATCACAGCATCACGTACCTCATAGGCACTCATCTCTGGTTTTAAATCATATGTTGCCACTTTGGGCGATGGTATAAGTATCCTATTCTCTCCACTAAAAGGTTCCTCACGTCCCCCATTAAAGAAAAATGTTACATGTGCATACTTCTCTGTCTCTGCAATATGTAGCTGCGATAACCCGTTGGCAGATATTATCTCACCAATAGTATTAGGAATATTCTCCTTACCGTATACAACACTCACATTCTTAAAATTATCATCATATGGCGTCATTGTAAGGTACTTAATATCATTAATAACACTCATACCCATCTCTGGCATATTTCTTTCAGCAAGTACATCGGTTATCTCACGACCTCTATCGGAGCGGTAGTTGTAACAAAATACAACATCCCCCTCTGATATTTTAGCAATAGGAGCACCATTACTATCAACTGCAACAAGTGGTTCTATAAACTCATCGGTTATACCATTAGCATACGACTCGCGTACCGCACTGACACCATCCGTAAAATCTTCACCTTCACCATTAACCAATAGGTCATAGGCTCTCTTAACTCTATCCCACCTATTATCTCTATCCATAGCATAATAGCGACCAACAATTGACGCAAGCTTTGTTGCCTTGCCATTAATATGATTATATAGGTTTTGAATATATCCTGCTCCACTCTGTGGGTCTGTGTCACGTCCATCCATGAAAGCATGCACATACACCTTATTAACTCCATATGCCTCGGCAACATCTGTTAACTTATATAGGTGCTTATCCAAAGAGTGTACACCACCATCAGATAAAAGCCCCATAAAATGTATACTCTTACCCGACTCTTTAGCATAGGTAAAAGCCTCTTTAATAATAGGATTAAACTCTATATCCCCACTTGCGCACTCCTTATTTATCTTAACAAGGTCTTGAAACACAACCCTACCTGCTCCAAGATTAAGGTGCCCTACTTCAGAGTTACCCATTTGCCCATCAGGTAAACCAACTGCCTCTCCCGATGCATTAAGTGTTGATGTTGGATATTTTGCACGTAACGAACTAATATATTCAGCCCCTACAGTTGATATAACATCTGCAGCGGAACCATCGCCGTCGCCCCAGCCATCTAATATCATCAATAAAACTTTCTTTTTCATCTTTTTATTAATTTCCCAATTCACTAATAAACTTTATACGCACTAATCGTACCTCTTCTTCTGTGTAATCACTTCCAAGCTCCTTCATAGCATCATCTATTGAATCGCTTTCTGCCTCCTCACGGAAATATTCATAAATATCTTCTATCTTATCATCATCTATAACCTCACCAAGATAGTATGATATATTTAATTTAGTACCCGAGTTAACAATAGCCTCTATCTCACTAAGTAGCTCATCAAACTCCAAGCCCCTACCATCAGCAATATCCTGTAAATCCATTTTACGGTCGATATTCTTTATGATATGTACCTTATTTATACTCTTATTAGCTACACTCTTAACAATGATATCTTTAGGTCTATTTATCTCATTCTCCTCAACGTATCGTGATATTAAATCAATAAAAGGTTTAGCATACTTATTAGCCTTTCCAACACCAACACCAGTTATATTACTCATCTCTTCCATATTGATAGGATACTGATTAGCCATATCCTCAAGCGACGGCTCTTGAAATATAACAAATGGTGGTAATCCATGTTTCTTTGCCTCTGAGCGAAGTAAATCTTTTAACATAGCAAGTAACACCTCATCAGCGGCAGAACCGCCACGAGGAATAAATGACTCTACATCATTTTCTGTGACATATTCATTATCTTTGCTTAGCATCATTGATTGCGGATTATTTATATACCCTAAGCCTTTATCAGTGATAGATAGAATACCGTATTGTTCAATACTTTTATATATTAACCCATTAAGCGCCGAATTACGCACAATCATATGCCAGAACTTATCATCCTTACCCTGGCCACTGCCGTAGCACTCTAACTCTTCGTGCTTAGAACCTTTAATTGATGGATTTGTTCTACCCAACAATACATTTACAAGGTGATCAGCCTTGAAGCGAGCCCCTATGCTTTCAAGAGCCACAAGAGCCGTTACAACAAACTCCTTAGCCTCGAACTGATCTTTCGGGTTCGTACAATTATCACATGCCCCGCAGTAATCGCTCTCCGCCTCCTCTCCAAAATAATGAAGCAGTGATTTACGCCTACATGTTGAAAGCTCTGCAAAAGCAACCGTCTCCTCGATAAGCATACGCCCTATCTCCTGCTCTGCTATAGGCTTGCCTTGAATAAACTTTTCTAATTTTTGAATATCTTTATAACTATAAAACGTTAAACATATTCCTTCTCCGCCATCACGCCCTGCACGACCTGTCTCCTGATAGTATCCTTCTA
>CAYIZU010000107.1:0-5511 GCA_964367795.1 uncultured Rikenellaceae bacterium
AGAGACACCGCTGCTATTGTTGAAACCATGGTAACTATTGATACAATCCAACCTAACGATTTGAACATGATACCTGCCATACCCGTAAGCATTGTTAGAGGGAGGAATACTGCAAGTATAGTTAGAGTTGTTGCTATAACGGCAAGCCACACTTCATTAGTACCATATATTGAAGCCTCCCTTGGTGAGCTACCTCGCTCTATATGTTTCGTTACATTCTCAAGAACCACAATAGCATCGTCAACCACCATACCAATAGCTATTGATAGGGAACTTAATGATATGATATTTAAACTGTCACCTGTCATATATAGGTATATAAATGAGGTGATTAGTGAAACGGGTATCGTTAGTACAATAATAAATGTTGCTCTCCAACGTCCGAGGAAGAAAAGCACCACAAGCACCACAAATATAAAGGCGTACATGATAGTTTCACTTAAGCTGGAGATACTCTTTTTAATATTATCAGAGGTGTCAAAAACAACATCAATACTAACATCTGGAGGTAATGTTTTTTGTATCTCCGGCATCATATTTAAAACATCATTAGCAATAGCTACTGTGTTAGCTCCTGATTGCTTCATTACCATCATCATTATCGACTCTTTACCACCTCTTGACTCATTAGTCATTGTTCGCATATCTATCACCAATTCGCGAAGAGTGTCTTTAACCTCTGCAATATCAGACATCAAAATTTTGCGTCCCATTTTATTGGCAACGACAATGCTTTTTATCTCATCCGATGTGGCAAACTCTCCATCACTCTTTAGTGAAAAAGTTGCCGATCCTAAATCTAACTCCCCACCTGAGATACTTATATTCTCACCACGAATAATATCTCCTAACTGCTCAATAGAAAGACCATATGCCTCTATTTTTTTAGGGTCGACATGTACATGTACTTCACGAACTGGTGTACCAGATAGAGAAACTGAACCAACTCCATTGATACGGTTAACACGATTGACAAACTTATCTTCCATTATCTTTTTCAGGGCAGGGTAGCTCTCATCGGCCGATGCTGTTAGTATGATAACCGGTATCATACTTGAGCTAAACTTAAACATTATAGGTTGCTCCGACTCTTCAGGAAGATATTCTTGACTTAAACTAATAGCGTCGCGCACATCGTTAGCTGCCTCTGCAATATCAGAACCCCACTCAAATTCCAACGATATAATAGATATATTATCAAGTGAACGAGAGGTTATTTTATCAAGATTATCAACTGTATTAAGATTATCTTCTAATATCTTAGTAACATTGTTTTCAATATCTGCTGCATTGACACCCGGATATTGTGTCATCACTGTAATAGCTGGTATATCCATATCGGGATATAGGTCGATTGCAAGGTTGCGCATCGAGTATAGCCCCATAATTATTACCCCTATGAATATCAATATTGTCGATATGGGTTTCCGAACCGACGTTTCAAAAATTTTCATACGTTTATAATTTATTTTTCATTTGTCGTATGTAACTCAGCATAAAATTATTATAATTTTATGCTGAGTTACATAATTATATACTTTACTTATTTAACTATAACTTTACTTCCATCAATTAACCTGCTGGCACCTTGTATAACAACATTATCGCCTGCATTTATTCCTTTCGCTATTTCAGTACGTTTGTTATTTATTTCACCAACTGTAACACTTCTTCTTATTGCTTTATCACCAATAACAACATAAACAAATCTCTCGTTACTACCTATCTGCTTTTGTACTGCTATATCTGGTACAGTAATAACGCTCTCTTTACCGAGGTTAATATTAACAATTGTATACATACCCGGACGTAAAAGTTGCTCAGTATTAGGTATTGTCACTTCGGCTGTAAACGATCGAGTTGTTGCATCTATCAAAGGAAAGATTAGCGATATATTTCCCATAAATACCTTGTCAGGGTAGTTTTCAGATAGTATCTCAACGCCCATACCCTTTTTAATGTCGGTAAAATATTTTTCTGATATATTGATGCGTACCTTAACGCTATCAATTTGCATTACTGTTACGATTGGTTGTTGACCATACATATCCCCTTTATCATAATTACGGGCAGTGATAACACCATTAATCGGAGATAACAGAGTTGAGTTCTCTTCAAGATAATTAAGAGCTTTTTTTGCTACGTCGTATTGTAGTTGTAATTGATCTAACTGTTGCTTAGAGATACCTCCTGCATCATATAATTCACGTGTGCGTGATAAATCAGCTGCAATATTATTAAATTGTAGTTGTTGCTGTATTAGTTGATTCTTATCAAGTTCTGCAATTTTTTCTCCTTTCACCACATTATCGCTCACCTCAACAAATATTTCATCAATACGCATTGGCATGGCAGGAGATATATTATTTGTTCGGAATGGCTCTATATTGCCATTGTAACTAATTTTATGCGCAACCTCACTTATAACAGCTTTTTGTACTGCTACGACCTCGCTCTTAACCGCCTCTTGGGTAGTTTTTGCCTCTTTTTTTGGTGCGTCACAACTTATTAACACACACGATACCGCAATAACAGCGGCATAAAATTTCATTTTTTTCATTCTTATATTTATTTACTATTTTTCGCTACCAATTAATTTACTATACTCGCTATAAGCTGTTAACATATCATAATAAGCTTGATTAAGGTTTAATTCAGCCTGCATAAGAGCCACTTGTGCCGAATTCAACTCAAGAATTGTTCCTGCACCAACTTTAAAGCGTGTAGATGATATGCTATATGCTTTTTTAGCCTGAGATATTGCCACCTCACTCGATGCGATTTGTGCCTTCGCGCTCTTAATATTGCTAATAACACTTAGAACTTGCATCGTTAGATTTCTTTCAAGATATTTTTGATTTTCAATAGATTTCTCAATCTCTATCTTTATGCGACTATCTGTATGCTTGTTCTTTAAGCCTGTAAAGATGGGTATTTTTAACCCAACTGTTACCAACGAGCTACTTGCCCAATTATAATTTGCAATTTTAAAATCATCACTCTGTGCTTGTGTTGTGAAATTGAAATTTGCAACCAGTTGAGGAAGTCTATTCGCACGTGATAACCGATATTGATGCTCTTGTAGGTTTATCTGATAAGTTGATAGAGTAAGATCTGTATTACGACTCAAATCAATTGCTTTATCACTTGGAGTACCTCCTGAACGGGTGTTAAGTTCGTGAAGAGTATCCGTTAATACCACTTTTACCTCTTGAGGTAATGATAATAGAACTTTTATCATGTAGTGCGCTATATCTACCGCCGCTTTAGCCTTATCAATAGTAGGTAAAAGATTTTGTAACTGAACTTGCGCTGTCAAAAGGTCGTATTCAGATACCAGTCCCTGCTCAAGTTTCTTTTGTATATCCTTAACATTTGTTTCAAGAGTTGATTTATTCTCTAAAAGTACGAAAAGTGATTTCTCGGCAAGTAGCAAATTGTAATAACCGCCCTTTACCTCTTTAGCCATATTTACCTTTGAGGCACGTGCACTCTCAACGCTCATAGCTAACTGCTCCTTTGTCATTGCGATATTGCGATAGATGGTAGGCATATAAAGGGGTATTGATGCATTAACAGCTCCGGTAACACCATTCATAAATCCTAAACGCATAGCCCCACCAGTGCCTGGTCCAAGGGCATCTTCAGGCAGGAACATTACCGGTAGTAATATATTATTAGTATATCCGCCTTGCGCGTCAACGGTTGGTACAAGTGAAGATTTACTCTCCTTTAGCACATATTCTGCGCGAACAATATCCAACTCCGCTACCTTAATAGTTGGATTTTCATCCATTGCAATCTCTATCGCCTTATCTAGCGATAGATTCAAAACATCGCCTTGGGCAATGGCTCCTCCTCCTAATAGGGTAGCCACAACGGCAAGCGATATCTTTCTTAAACTCATTAATCTCATCTTAAACCAGTTATTATATTAATATTATTCTCTATACATAATTCATCTATCACATCAATTCCTTTTGGTGTAGACATTGCTCTTAAAAAAACAGCTGCGCCATATTTGTGGTAATCAAGTAGTTCAATGGCTGTCAAAGAGGGGTCAAATTTTATCTTTGGCATGCTAAACATCGCAATAAAATTATCTATATTGATATTCGAGTAAAAATAACCCTCTTCTATGCCCTGTGCTATCAACACATGCATTTTTTTAGCTAATACTTCAAATATATCGTTAAAATTCTCAGCCAATGCAGGATAACTTATAATAACATCGTGCCAGAAAATTTTTTCACCCTCACTTCTATCGTTGCTTAATGACGTGATATGAAATATTTTCATTATTGATGGTATATCACTATTCAAAACTTCGCGCCCACGCTGGAGCATCTTATTTCCCATTGTGTCGATAACACCCATAAGCAACTCCTCTTTCGAAGAGAAAGTTTCATATAATGTTCGCTTTGATATTCCAATTTGTTGTGCAATCATATCCATCGTCACTGCCTTTATGCCACGTGATAGAAATAGCTTGAAAGCACACTCCCCAATTTTCTCCTTTACTCCCTTTTCTGTCATAATATTTTAGTGTTAAAAACTATAAAAACCCAATTCGTTTTATTGGTTTTCTTTCATGTGGCAAAGATATGATAAAACTTTTAAAACTCCAAAAGTTTTGTGAGTTTTTTTGTAAATTAATTTTTTATTTGTAAATTTGTCGGTAATAAAAAATGATTACAAGATGAAAGTAGTAGATTTTAGTAGAGAAAACACAATACTTAATAGATATGTTGCAGAGTTAAGGGATGTAAACATACAGAGTGACCGCATGCGTTACAGGCGTAATGTTGAGAGGGTAGGGGAGATTATAGCATACGAGATAAGTAGGTCTCTGCCATACTGCGGCGTTAGCGTAACCACTCCTCTTGGCGTGTCGGAAATCAATGTACCATCTGTTGAACCAGTCTTAGCAACTATATTACGTGCGGGCTTACCACTTCATCAAGGTTTTTTGAATATCTTTGATAGGGCAGAGAATGCTTTTGTTTCGGCATATAGGGAGTATATCAATGAGAACGATTTTGATATAATTGTTGAATATATAGCATCGCCATCTATTGAAGGAAAAACTTTAATAATTATCGACCCAATGTTGGCTACGGGTAACTCGTTAGAGTTGAGTTATAGGGCACTTCTTGATAAGGGTACCCCCTCTGCACTGCATATCGCATCGGTTATTGCAAGTGATGAAGCGATAGAGAACTTAAAGCGTATATTTGAGGGTGTTGAGTTAACGGTTTGGTGTGGTGCTATTGACCCATCACTTAATGCACACGGTTATATTGTACCGGGTTTAGGGGATGCAGGTGATTTATGTTATGGAGGTAAATTATGAAAAGAGTATTAGTTACTGGTGGTGCGGGTTTCATAGGTTCACACTTATGCGAAAGGCTTGTAAGAGAGGGTAATGATGTTATCTGTTTAGATAATTATTTTACAGGCTCTAAAGATAATGTGCGTCATCTTTTAGCTTATAATAATTTTGAGTTAGTA
>CAYIZU010000107.1:5521-7302 GCA_964367795.1 uncultured Rikenellaceae bacterium
TACGTCATGATGTGACTTCTCCGTATTATGCTGAGGTGGATGAGATATATAACCTTGCATGTCCAGCTTCGCCTATACATTATCAATATAACCCTATAAAGACAATGAAGACATCTTTTTATGGTGCGCTAAATATGTTAGGTCTTGCTAAAAGAACAAAGGCGAAGATACTTCAAGCTTCTACAAGCGAAGTGTATGGCGACCCGATTGTACATCCGCAACAAGAGGAGTATTGGGGAAATGTTAACCCAATTGGGGTGCGCTCTTGTTATGACGAGGGTAAACGTGCTGCTGAAACCCTTTTTACAGATTATCATAGGCAGAATGGGGTTAAGATAAAGATAGCTCGTATATTTAACACCTATGGTTCTCGAATGTGTAAAAATGATGGACGTGTGGTATCTAACTTTATTGTTCAGGCGCTGCGTGGAGAGGATATAACAATTTACGGAGATGGTAAACAGACCCGTTCGTTTCAGTATGTGGACGATCTTGTGGAGGGGCTTGTTCGTCTTATGGCAACAGATGATAGTGTTACATATCCCGTTAATATAGGTAATCCTGTGGAATTTACAATGTTAGAGCTTGCAGAAAAAATATTAGAGAAAACAAATTCTGCGTCTAATATAGTTTTTCGCCCTCTTCCGATGGACGACCCTAAGCAACGGCAGCCAGATATTGCTCTTGCTAAAAGGCTTCTTTATGGGTGGGAGCCGAATATTACCTTGAATGAGGGTTTGGATATGACAATAGAATATTTTAAGAAAACAATCTTTTAAACTATAAATAGTATGAATGCAATGCTTAATCATCGCACTGTGCGAAATTTTTTATCGAATGATATACCTCAAGAGATATTAGGAAAAATATTATATGCGGCAACACGTGCTTCAACAACAGGAAATATGCAGGTCTACACTTTGGTGGTGACTACAAGTCAGGAGTTGCGCGATCAGTTATCTCCATGTCACTTTAATCAGCCTATGGTATCTAAAGCTCCAGTGGTTGTTACTGTTTGTGCTGATATAAATCGTTTCTCACAGTGGTGCGAGCAGAGGGGTACAAAGCCTGCTTATGATAACTTCTTATGGTTCATGAATGGCGCTATTGATGCTCTTCTTGCTGCTCAAAATCTATGTGTTGCAGCAGAAGAAGAGGGTTTAGGTATATGTTACCTAGGAACCACCTTATACAATGCAGAAAAGATAATTGATATTTTAGATTTACCTAAAGGTGTGATTCCTGTGACAACGGTTGTAATGGGGTATCCAGAGATTTATCCAGAAAAAGTTACCGACCGTTTACCTTTAAGTGGTGTTGTTATGTATGAAAAGTATGAGCAATACAAAGAGACGCAAATAGATGATATTTGGCGTGAGAGAGAGGCATCAGAGGAGACAAAGAGGCTAATAGAGGAGAACGGTTTACCAACTTTAGCACATATATTTACTGAGAATAGATATACCGAGAAAGATAATATTGCCTTTTCAGATGTCTATTTTAATGTGCTTAAAAAGCAGGGGTTCATTAAATAATGGCAACATTTGATAAGGATTTAGTTAAGAAAAGATTCGCAGAACATCTCGAGGAGTATGATAACTTATCGGTTGTTCAGAGGGATATTTGTGAACATCTTTCGGATGTGCTTAATGATTTGATAGCAGAACACCATCTGCCTTTGGGTTGTGCCTATGAAGTTGGTGCAGGTACGGGTTTTCTAACTAAATATGTATTAAATAATTTTCCTGAAAGAAAATGGTATATCAATGACCTTGTAGCGG
>CAYIZU010000108.1:0-7252 GCA_964367795.1 uncultured Rikenellaceae bacterium
AATTTTGATACAAATTTCTAATAAAAAAGACCGCCTCGAAATAATTCGAGACGGTCTCTTATTTTTTATACATAACTTATTGCGAAATAAATCAGTACAAAACCACTTAACCAGTAAATAATATCTTAATAGCTAAAATCAAGATATTAAAATCCCGTGCCACATGAGCTATTAGCCCCTTGACTCGTCAGATACTGTTAATTTTTTTCTACCCTTAGCTCTTCTCGCAGCTAATACACGTCTACCATTTGCAGTAGCCATTCTCTCACGGAAACCGTGCTTGTTCCTTCTCTTTCTTTGAGATGGTTGATACGTTCTTTTCATCTTATCTGCTATTTATTAATATATTATTATTTCTCCTTACCATTTCCACCATATGAGAAACTCAAATCACATACGGCTACGAGATTGCAAATATAGGAACTTTTTTATAACTATACAAATTTTTATCTACTATTCTAAAAATAATTAATCGCCTCTTAAGAAAGATTGGTAAATAATTTTGTTTTTGGATAAGTGTTTATATAGGCTATATCACTGCTTTATAGTGAATTACCATGTAATAATATAGTTTTCAAAAGTACCAGTCAAAGCGAAAATAATGCCAAACATTAGCTATAAAAAATTATATCAAAGGCTATATCATTAAAATAAGTACTGTGTGTGTTAGAGGCTACTAATTAGTCAACCCTTAAAAAAGGTTCACCGAACTGATACTTACAGATTTAGTCTTTGGGGTGACTTTTGTTTTCTACCAGCTTTATTGCCAGCCTTTTTTAAGGGGTGACTAATTAAATTATCAGCGCCCCATTATTTATTATCTCCTCATATTTTTTAATATAATTCTCCGCCATCACCCTTGCATTAAATAGGTCGCGTGCATATTCATGACATATTTTACGCGAGAAGTTATTATTTTTTATTGCCGAGATTATCTCGTTCTCATCATTAGATAAAAAACCAACATCTGAATTTACTAATTCTGGAAGCGAGCCCCTTTGCGTACCGAAAACAGGGGCACCAAAATACAAACTCTCTGTTATTGCAAGTCCGAAGGGTTCATCCCATAGAACTGGAAATATTAGCCCTTTTGAACCCATAAGCAACGAAATCTTCTCTTCACCACCAACCATACCATAAAATTTCGTCTTAGGCGATAATGTAAAACGAAAACCCATCTTAATATTAATCCTTTTACCTCCAAGAATCTTAAGTTTTTCATCTTTAGATTTATCAATTATACGTATAGCTCCTCTCACATTTTTCACTCGCCATGCCGCCTTAGCCAAAAAATGGTAATAATCGCGTTTATTATTCAGCTCTACGGCACCATAATCACTCCAATCAAGTCCATTATATACAAAATGCGAGGAACCGTTCCGCTGCGCGTGATTAGAAGATACATATATACAGTTCCCTATGGGGTTATTATGAGGTGCATTATCATGTATCGTGACAACATATGGCTTAGTACAATTCTTATCCACCTCCGCATTGAAATGCACAATATCGATACATTCAGGTATCTGACTACTAATAGGCTTTGTATAATCTCTCTCAATAATTGTTGCATATGGAGAACTACTGCCTTTAGGGGCTAAAATATAGACCCTATGCCCCATCTCATGATATGTTTTAGATAGATACCACACCACTCGCTCGGTACCACCATATAACTTGACAGGTAAAACTGTATCTATTGTTATTAATATATTCATAAATGCATACTTACATATTTTGCCTGCAAAGATAAAAAAAATATACTCTTTATTAACACTTTTAGCATTAATTTTGTATTGTCTATTTATTAACAATAAATTTTGTATGTAATATTTTTTGAATATGAAATAAAATACATATCTTTGCACCCGAAATGACTTGTAAATAGTTAACAATAAAATTTATATAAAATGTCAAAAATTAAAATTGGTATTAACGGATTTGGACGCATAGGTCGTTTAGTATTCCGTGCAGCAATAAATAACGGCGATATAGCTGTTGTTGGTATAAATGACCTTATCCCTGTTGACTACATGGCTTATATGCTTAAGTACGACACGGCACATGGCAATTTCAATGGCACAGTGGAAGTTGAAGGTGATTACCTTATTGTGAATGGCAATAAGATTCGTGTAACAGCCGAGCGCGATCCATCGAACCTAAAATGGGACGAGGTAGGAGCTGATTACATAGTTGAATCAACAGGACTGTTCTTAACAAAAGAACTCGCAGGAAAACATATAGAGGCTGGTGCAAAAAAAGTTGTAATGTCAGCTCCATCGAAGGACGATACCCCTATGTTTGTTATGGGAGTTAATAATCATGAATATACTAACGATTTACAAATAGTATCTAATGCGTCATGTACAACAAACTGCTTAGCCCCAATAGCTAAACTTATGAATGATAATTTTGGTATTATTGAAGGCTTAATGACAACTGTACATGCTGCAACGGCAACACAGAAAACGGTTGATGGTCCTTCATTGAAAGATTGGAGAGGTGGACGTTCGGTACTTGGAAATATTATACCTTCAACAACGGGAGCCGCTAAAGCTGTAGGTAGGGTTATACCTGCTCTTGCTGGTAAACTAACTGGTATGGCATTCCGCGTTCCAACTGTTAACGTATCTGTTGTTGACTTAACTCTAAGGCTTGAAAAGCCTGCAAACTATGAGGATATCAAAGCCATTGTCAAGATAGCTTCAGAGAATGAATTTAAGGGCATTATACAGTATACTGAAGAGGCTCTTGTATCTACCGATTTTATGAGTAATCCACATACATCTATTTTTGATGCAACAGCGGGTATTGCCCTTAACGACCATTTTGTTAAATTGGTATCATGGTACGATAATGAATGGGGATATTCGAACAAAATTGTAGAACTAATATGCTATATAGATAGCGTTAAATAGTTTGATACCTCAAATAGAGTTTAATCGATAAAAGAGGCTGTCCCGAATTCGAGACAGCCTCTTTTATCGATTTTTTTTGGTAGATAGTCGGATATATTCGATTTAGAGAATGTTTTTTCGTGTCTCTGCTGTCATCGCTTTGCGCACTATGAGAAATGAAATTTCTCTCAAAGAGTTTTGTCTCGTTTTCCAAAACGAGCCGTCGGAGACATTACAAAAAAGTATTGAGGGCGACCCAAAAAAATGGTCGCCCTCAATACTTTTTCAACAGATTATCCTATATAGCTTAAGTTCTTATTATCGCCAATCATTTTACGCAAGTTAATCAGCGCATATCTCATACGTCCGAGTGCTGTGTTAATGCTAACCCCGGTCTGCTCTGCTATATCCTTAAAACTCATATCAAGATAATGACGCATAATAACCACTTCTCGCTGTTCAAGAGGTAAGGCATCCACCAAACGACGCACATCAACCTGCATCTGCTCTTCTACCATCCTATCCTCTATACTCAACTCCATAGATACTTGCTCACTCTCAGCTGCAGCACCCTGCTCGTCAATTGAGGTTCCTTTGCGATTCTTTAAAATACGATAGTAATCTATTATTTGATTATGAGCAATACGCAATACCCATGACATAAATTTGCCATTATCAATATACTTACCACTCTTAAGCGATTGACTCACTTTTATAAATACATCTTGATATATATCATCGGCTATAACTTCATTTTTCGTTACAAGTAAGATATAGTTATATACCTTTGCACCATACTGCGTAAACAATTCTGTAATAGCACTCTCATCACCATTGTGATAGGCTTTGATTAAGTTGCTATCTCTTTCACTAACTATTGTTGTCATACTAACCACTTTAACCATTAAAATTTAAGTGTAGATTTCATCTATAGGCAAACGATATTTTAGGTTTCACACTGCAATATTAATTAAAAAAAATTAAACTACCAAATTTTTTTTAATTTTTTTTTGCTTTTAGAACAATAATTATCTACGTATTGCGTTTTATCAAGTTTTATACCAATGTATCCATGACCTCTTTAGCTAAGCTCTCAGCCACTTCCACGCTTGTGCCTTCCGAATAGATACGTATTATTGGCTCAGTGTTAGACCTTCGTAAATGAACCCATCCATTGCTAAAATCTATTTTCACACCATCAATATCTGTTATCTTCTCCGCAGAATATATACTTTTCACCCTCTCCAATATCTTACCTACATCTGTTGCTGGTGTTAACTCTACCTTATTTTTACTCATAAAATATTGTGGATATCCAGCCCTTAAAACAGATAAATTCTTACCGCATTCCGCGATATATGTAAGCATAAGAGCAATCCCTACAATTGCATCGCGACCATAATGAGAAGCGGGGTAAATTACACCGCCATTACCTTCACCACCTATAATAGCCCCAACTTCTTTCATCTTCGCAACAACATTAACCTCTCCTACAGCAGAGGCATAGTATTCACTGCCATGCGATAATGTAATATCCCTCAAGGCTCGAGTAGAGCTTAAGTTTGACACCGTATTACCATTAGTGTGCGATAAGATATACTCCGCAATGGCAACAAGGGTGTATTCTTCGCCAAACATCTCACCGTCTTCAGTAATAAAAGCAAGTCTATCAACGTCAGGGTCAACAACAATTCCCATATCTGCCCCACTCTCTTCCACCAATTTACATATGTCTTGAAGGTGCTCTTTCAGAGGTTCTGGATTGTGTGCAAACTGCCCCGTAGGTTCGCAATTAAGTTTAATAACTTCAACACCTAAACGCTCTAATAAGGCGGGTATGATTATACCTCCAACCGAGTTAATACCATCTACAACAACCTTAAATCCATGCTTTCTAATAGCCTCGGCATTAACCAAGTCAAGAGATAATACTGAATCGATATGCTCATCATCGTATGAAGCAACAGTCACACTTCCCACATTATCTACCATCTCATATAGAAAATCCTCTCTCTCGACCGACAAAAGAATTTCTCTACCTGCTTCTGCACTTAAAAATTCACCATTCCCATCTAATAACTTAAGCGCATTCCACTGCTTAGGATTATGACTTGCAGTTAATATTATACCGCCATCGGCTTTTAAACCCATAACTGCTAATTCCGTTGTGGGTGTAGAGGCAAGATTAAGATTTGTAACATCTATACCACACCCCATAAGTGTTCCTATAACAATATTACTCACCATCTCTCCTGAAGTACGAGCATCGCGTCCAACAACAACCATAAGTCGCTTATCGCCATTAATAGAGCGTAGCCACTGAGCATATGCGGTAACAAATTTAACTAAATCCAGAGGTGTTAGATTTTCTCCTATCTCTCCTCCTATTGTTCCTCGTATTCCTGATATTGATTTTATTAATGTCATGATTATTTTTGTTTTGTTAGTAATAATTCCGCCTGCTTTATTGCGGCATCGGTGACCCTATTGCCACTTATCATAATAGCAATCTGTTTAACTCTCTCTTCATGTGATAATTTAACAATCCCACTCCTACTATCTTCCTCACTCTCCTCTTTATATACATAGTAGTGATGCTCTCCTTTACTCGCTATCTGTGGTAGATGAGTGATATTTATCACCTGCATATTTTCCGAAAGTTTTTCTATCAAATCCCCCATCATATCGGCAACCTTTCCGGAAACACCAGCATCTATTTCATCAAAAATGACCGTTGGAAGTGTTCCATCAGCAGAGGCTATTGCTTTAAGTGCAAGCATCAAACGAGACATTTCTCCACCGGATGCAACCTTTTCAATACCCTCTAAACGCCCCCCCTTATTAGCAGCAAAGGTAAAATAAATATCATCGGCACCGCTATCAGTTAATTTATCAAGATACTTTACCTCAATATAAACCTGTGCATTTGGCATTCCTAAGGCTGTTAGATAGTTGATGATTTTACCAGATAAATCCGCCTTAGCATCCTCTCGTCGAGTATGTATTTTCGCAGCCAAATCCCAAGCCGAAGCCTCTAACAGCTCCAATCGAACCTCTAATTCCCTTAATATATCACCTCCACCTTCAATTGCTTCACTTTTTTGCTGCAATTCATCTCGTAAAGCAATGAGTTCCTCTACGCTTGACACATTATGCCTATGTTCAAGCGCATTAAGTGTGTCAAGACGCTCCTCAACCTCCGCCAACCTTAATGGGTTATCCTCTGCTGCTCCACCGATAATCTGTAAAGCGCGATTTATATCTTTTAACTCCTCTAAAACAGATATAAGCCTTGATTGAATATTATCATCATTAGGTAAATAATTTTCCACCTTATCAATCAGCTGATTAACCGACTGTAGTGATGATATAACAGAATTTTCGCCATCGGAAAGATGATTATTTACACAGAAAAGTGTTTCGCCTATCATTGAGGCATTAGCAAGAGTATCACGTTCCCATTCTAATAGCTCTTTTTCACCCGCGCTTAGGTTTGCTGTAATGAGTTGCTCTAAGAGATAGTTAATATAGTCGCTCTCACGTTCTGCAATACTATTCTTCTCTTTTAAACACGCTATTTCACCTCGTAATGATAATACCTCTCTATACTGCTTAGAATACTCTTTAACATCCAACAATCCCCCCGAGAATAAATCCAATAGATGTGTTTGAAATCCACTATTTGACAAAAGAAGTGTTTGATGCTGCGAGTGAATATCCACTAAAAACGGTGCTATGGAGCGTAAAAAAGTAACTGTTACAGGTTCATCATTAACATAGCATTTACTCTTACCAGATGGTGTAATTATACGCCTAATTGTCAACCGTTCATCAAATTCCACATCTTCACTATCAAAGATAGGTCTTAGTACATTCGATATATTATCAACGGCAAACTCAATCTCCAAGACAAGATTTTTATCTCTATTACGCAGAAGAGAAATTTCTCCTCTTCCTCCAAGAATTAACGAGATTGCCCCCAAAATAATAGATTTACCAGCACCCGTTTCTCCCGTAATTGTATTTAGTCCACTCTCAAAAGATATATCAAGAGAGGTGATAAGTATATAATTCTCAATATGAATTTTTTTTATCATGCAGCTATTATACTCTTTTTGTTATCTCATCAACTATATCAATAGCTACTAATGATTTCTCCTTTAAATCATAATTTATAACACCATTAATATCAATAATTGATATTTTGTTTGTGCTATAACCGAAACCAGCACCAGCGTCGGCTAATGAATTAAGTACTATAAAGTCAAGATTTTTTTTATGTAATTTAGCTAAAGCGTACTCTTCGCCATTATCCGATTCTAAAGCAAAACCCACAAGCAATTGATTATTTCTTT
>CAYIZU010000109.1:0-7118 GCA_964367795.1 uncultured Rikenellaceae bacterium
TGATGCGTCAACGCCTAACTTCTCAACAATGATCTCAACTACTTTTGATGAAATTTCTGACATAATCTCTTTTTTGTTAAATTAATATTTATATTCATTTCTCTGTGTTTCAGTGAGTTGTATTGAGATACCGCTCCACCTTAACAATAAATTTTTGCAAAGATATAAATTTTTTTTTATTTTTGTACTGTTTTGAGGAAAAAAAATATTAAAAAAATAATCAATTTACTAATTATGAGGAACATAGCACTATTTGCATCGGGTTCGGGTTCAAATGCAGAGAATATCGCGATTTTTTTTGAAAATCATATAAATGTTAATGTTGCACTTATTGCGACAAATAGGGGGGATGCTTATGTTGTGGAGCGTGCAAAAAGATTGAATATACCTATATATATATTCAATAAAAATGAAATGAATAACCCTGAAGAGTTTTTAAAAGTTATGAGCGAGTATAATATTGATTATATTGTGCTTGCAGGTTTCCTGCTTTTAATACCGGAATATCTGACAAAGAGATATGAGGGTAGGATTGTTAATATACACCCTGCATTGCTTCCTAAGTATGGAGGTGCTGGAATGTATGGTGACAAGGTTCATAAAGCTGTGAAGAAAGCTGGTGAAGAGAAAACGGGTATAACGATACATAATGTGAATGAAAAATTTGATGATGGAGATATTATCTTTCAGGCAACGTGCGAAATAGGTCCAGAAGATACTCCTGAGATAATCGCGGAAAAGGTGCACAAATTAGAGTATGAGTACTTTCCTGTGGTAATAGAAAGGCATATAAATGAGATTTTTAAAAATAGTGTTAAATAAATTTTTATATTTAAAAAAATATCACTTACTTTGTAATGTTAAATAAAAAATAGATGTTGAAATGGTAAATAAAGTTATTCTTATCGGAAATGTAGGAGCTGATCCCGAGGTTAGAACTTTTGAGGATGGCAGTAAGGTGGCGCGTATTAATGTTGCTACGACAGAACGTATTTTTAATCCACAAACTCAGGAGCGGAATGATCGCACAGAGTGGCATAGAGTAGTTTTATGGCGCGGATTGGCTGGTGTTGTAGAGCAGTATGTGCGCAAGGGGGCGCAAGTGTATATTGAGGGAAGAATAAGAAGTAATGAGTGGACTGATGCTAATGGGCAAAAGAGATACGGCATAGAGATACTTGCTGATAGCATGAACCTATTAGGACGACGTGAGCAGCAGCAAAGTCAACCATATGGGCAGCAGAATCCATACCAGCAGCAAGGGCAGCAGTATGGTCAAAGTTATCAAAATCCATATCAGCAGCAGGGCCAACCATATGAGCAACCACAAAGCCCTAATGGTAATAATCAACAATATAATGCACCACAACAGCCGCTTGTAAATAGTACACCTCCAGTATCTGCTAATAATCAGAATATTGATAATATGCCAGAGGAAGAGGATGATTTGCCTTTCTAATACTATATATATATGAATATACTATTCAAGGATTTAGCATTACCTCAAACGATACCTTTTTCGCGCCTAAGGAGTATATTTTCGTTTCGTGATGGTATTTTTACGCCCATTGAGAGGGCGAAAAAACTATATGGGTATGATAGTACTTTCTATTTCACACATCCTGACACTCGCTATACCGAGTTGATGGCGGAAGTGGAGGGGGTACTGCCATATTATGAGTATGATAACGAGACACCTTTTGATGTTGTAATAACATCTGATGAGGTGGATACTATAAAACTTCTTGGGAGGGTAAAAGACAGAATATTAGGTGATTTTGAATTAGTAGATAAATCGAATTTTCTCAATGGAGAGGAGCTTATGGAAGAGCTACCGGGTATTGAGATAATAGGGGATGTTTATAATTTATATATATCTAAGAGTGTTAATATTATTAGTAGGAATATAGTTATTGATACTCGTGAAGGTATTGTTATTATTGATGATAATACAATGATTGCACCTTTTACTATAATATCTGGAACAACCTATATAGGTAAGTGCTGCGAAGTTATCAATGCTCGCATATCTAATAACTCTATCATTGGAGACAATTGCCGTGTAAGTGGTGAGGTCACGAACTCTATATTTAATGATTACGCCTATAAGTCGCATGATGGTTTTCTTGGTATGAGCATATTAGGAACATGGGTAAATCTTGGTGCACTGACTTCAACTTCTAATTTGAAAAATAATTACTCCAATATATCCATTATGTTGCCAAAGACGATGAGTATGAACTCGGAGCTCGTAAAGGTTTCGACTGATACCATAAAATTTGGCTCTTTTATTGGGGACATACAAAAACAGCTATTGGGGTATTGATAAATAGTGGAACAGTAATAGATACGGGATGCAATCTAATTGCACCACGCCCGAAGGGTTATATGCCACCTTTAAGATGGTTAGATAATGGTGAAAAATATGATGATAGTAGATTTATCCGTGATACCGAGATTATAACAGGAAGAAAAGGGGTGAAACTGCACCCTCGATTCGGAGAACTTGTTAGGTATATTAGTAATTGATCTTATAAAAACAAAAAAAGTGCTCCTTTTTATCAAAAGTAACAATATAATGTTATATATTTGTCTCGTGTAAGTCGACATTGGGTTAAGGGGGATTTTGTGCTCTGTTTTTCTCTTAATATTTATTAACAATATTAAAATTAAAATTTATGAAACCTACGTTATTGATTTTAGCGGCTGGTATGGGCTCGCGTTATGGGTCACTTAAGCAAATGGATGGTGTTGGACCTAATAGAGAGGCAATACTTGATTATTCTGTGTATGATGCTATTCGTGCCGGTTTTGGAAAGGTGGTATTTGTTATTCGCCACTCTTTTGAGGAGGAATTTAAAGCTGTATTTTCTGCTGAAAGATTTGGTGGTAGAATAGAGGTGGATTATGTGTTTCAGGAGCTTGATATGCTGCCTGAAGGGTATAGTGTTCCGGAGGAGCGCGTTAAGCCATGGGGTACTAACCATGCTGTGATGGCGGCTACTGGTGCTATAGATACACCTTTTGCAGCTATTAATGCTGATGATTTCTATGGTGCAGAGGCCTTTGCAGAGTTGGGTAGCTATCTTATGAGCTTAGACGGTAAGAGGGGTGAATATGCCATGGTTGGATACATCCTTAAGAATACAATGTCTGATTTTGGGGCTGTTTCACGTGGAGTTACAACAGTTGATGGTGATGGTTTTGTTGAGAAGATTGTTGAGCGAAAAGAGATAATAAAAGATGGTGATGGTGCTCTCTATAGAGCGGCAGATGGTACTATGACTGAATTAGATGTTAATTCGGTGGTATCTATGAACTTCTTTGGATTTACACCAGATTTTTTTGAATATAGTAATGAGCTATTTCCTAAGTTCTTAGATGAGGCAATGGCTAAAAATGATATGAAAGCAGAGTTTCTAATCCCTTCTGTTGCGTCAGACTTGAAAAATAGTGGATTAGCGCGTATGAAGGTGCTAAGTAGTGATGCTGTTTGGTTTGGTGTTACATATAAAGAGGATCGTCCAATTGTTGTTGCGAAGATAGAGGCTCTTATAGAAGAGGGTGTTTATCCGCGTGATTTATGGAGATAGAACAACATATTGTAGGTTTTACCGAGGAAGGTGAGGTTATATTGCGCTATACTCTAACAAATAGTTGTGGTATGGTGGTGACATTACTTAATTATGGTGCAGCGATAGAAAGCATAAAATCTCCCGCAGGTAATCATTTAACTATAACTTATCCATCATATAAGGATTACATAAGTGATTCCCTTATGATGGGTAAGTGTGTTGGTAGGTGTGCAGGTCGTATAGCAAAGGGAGCTATTGATATCAATGGTATAAAATATCGCCTATCAACAAACGAAGGAACGACACATCTTAATGGTGGGGTTGTTGGTTTTTCTTCGCGTCTCTGGCAGGCGCGTAGTGAGCAAGATATGGTAGTGATGAGCTATCTATCACCTGCTTCAGAGGAGGGTTACCCTTCTGAATTGGGCGTTGAAGTGGGTTTCACTTTGACAGAAAATAATGAATTATCAGTTACTGTTATGGCGGCGAGTGAGGGCACAACCATTGTAAATATAGTACCATATGTCTATTTTTCCTATAGTGATGGAGATATGATTACTATAAATGGTGATATGTATCTGGAATTAAATAGGCGTGGGATTCCTAATGGAGAGTTATTGCCGACAAAAGAGACAATATACGACTTTAGTGCTCCTAAGAGAGTAGATAACGAATATGATGATTATTGGATTATAGAATTAGATAATGATAATGTATTAAAAGAGCATGCAACACTGTACAGGAGTGGGGTAGAGGTAAATATTCGTTCAACTCAACCTGTATTAAACATGAGTAGCTGTAGCGATATTGAAGGGTGTGGATATAGCATTTACGGCGAAGAGCTACAAAATGGAGATGGTGTACTTCTTGTTCCCTTAAATGTGCCATTCGATACGGCTGATAGGCTTTTGCTTAATGAAGGAGATAAGTATCACCATCAAACAGTGTATGCTTTTAAATTTTTTTAGATAGAGATATGAATACTAACCACTTATTAGAGTATGATAGAGAACATATATGGCACCCCTATACATCAATGGCTAATCCGTTGCGTGTTTATCCGGTTGAGAGATGTGAAGGAGTCTATATCGAGTTATCTACCGGGGAGAGATTGATTGATGGAATGTCGTCGTGGTGGAGTACCATCTGGGGTTATAATAATCCACGACTTAATAATGCCGCAAAAGGGCAGATTGATAAGATGTCACATGTAATGTTTGGCGGTTTAACGCATAAACCTGCTGTAGAGTTGACACAAAAACTATTATCTATCCTGCCGAAGCCACTAAGTAGGGTTTTTTATAGTGACTCTGGCTCGGTAGCTGTTGAGGTAGCTATAAAGATGGCAATGCAGTATCAGCATGCGCAGAATAAGCCATATAAGAGGAGGATAGCTACTATTAATGGCGGCTATCATGGCGATACATGGCATGCAATGAGTGTGTGCGATCCGGTGGGAGGAATGCACAGGCTATATGGCAATAGGCTACCCGAGCAAATATTTATTCCACGTCCTACTGTTGCGTTTGAAGATAAGTGGGATAACACATCATTGGAGATATTAGAAGATATATTCTCACTTAACCATGCCTCAATGGCGGCTTTTATTCTTGAACCTATTGTACAAGGAGCTGGTGGTATGAGATTCTATCATCCTAACTTTTTGAAGGGTGTGAGGGCTTTGTGTAATAAGTATGATGTGTTACTTATTGCCGATGAGATAGCAACTGGTTTTGGTCGTACAGGTAAGATGTTTGCCTCTGAGTGGGCAGGTATAGCGCCAGATATTATATGTTTAGGTAAGGCGCTTACTGGAGGCTATATGAGTTTTGCAGCCACAGTGACGACACCTATTGTAGCCGATATTATCAGTAAAAGCGCGCCTCATAGTTTTATGCACGGTCCAACATTTATGGCCAACCCACTTGCTGCAGCGGTTGCATGCGAGGTGTTGGATATTCTTATTAACGAACCGCCATTAGAGCGTGTGAAGGAGATAGAGAATATTCTAAAACAAGAGCTGATGCCCTTGGCTAATTTAGAAACGGTTGCCGATGTACGAGTATTAGGGGCTATTGGCGTTGTTGAGATGTTGGAAAGTGTGGATATGGAATCCATACAAGCTAAATTTGTGCAGGAAGGAGTTTGGGTACGTCCATTTGGTAAGCTGGTATATGTAATGCCGCCTTATATAATAACAGATAGTGAACTGTTAAAGCTTACTTCTACAATGGTAAAAGTGATTAGAGGTATTTAAAACTAAATTGTTTCTTTTGGGGAATTCGCAAAACTATATTAGAACTGTAATTCAATTAGTTACAACCTGATAATAGTTGTTGATTACCCTTTATTTTAGTTAAATGGACTAAATTGGAGGTAACGACCCTCTAAAAATCCTGCGGATTTTGATATAGGTTTAACACTTTTTGAAAAAAAGTGAACAAAAACCGAGTGCCTACCTCCTAAACGGCACTCGCTCGCTATCGCTCGTTTAGGACAATTCACAAAACAGAGTTTTGCGAATTGCTCTCTTTTGTAATGTCTCCGACGGCTCGTTTTGGAAAACGAGACAAAACTCTTCGAGAGAAATTTCATTTCTCTTAGTGCGCATAACGAGCCGCCGGAGACACGAAAAAATATTCTTTAAATCGAATAAATCAGGCTATCTGCCAACAAAAATTTCAACTTGATCCGATATTACCAACTTCCCCCGGATCCTCCGCCGCCAAAGCCTCCGCCGCCAAAGCCTCCGAAGCCTCCACCGCCAAAGCCACTGCCACCACCTCCACCGAAGCCACCTCCGCCTCGATTACTCATCATGCTTATTAGTATCCATGGTAGTATTGAATCGCTCGTTGAAGCTCCGTTATTTGAAAAGTTACTCTTCCTATGCTTTCGAGGAATAAATAGTGGTACAATAATAAATATCAATATTAAAAGTGTTGTCGGAGATATGAAACCTCGTCGTTTGCTTTTTTGTGTATACTTCTTGGCACTATACTCCCCCTTAACAAGTGAGGTTAGAACTTTAACGCCATGAGATATTCCAACACCTATCTTTCCTTGTCTAAAGTAAGGTATCATCTCACGTTCAATTATCATTTTGGCAGTAGCATCGGGAACAGCACCCTCTAAACCGTATCCAACGGCAATAAATATTTGGCCAGGGGATTTTCCAACTTTAGGTTTAAAAAGTACAACAATGCCATTATCTTTGTCTTTATCACCAACACCCCACTCTTGACCAAGTTCCGTAGCATATTCAGCAGGTGTTTCGCCATTGAGAGACGATACTGTTACTACTGTTATCTGCGTTGTTGTTGAGTCGTTAAGTTTTAATAACTGTTTTTCTATCGCCTTCTCCTCGCTTGCTGATAGTACCTTTGCAAAATCATGCACCATACGCCCCTTTAGAGGCTTAGGATACTTTTCTCCCCAAACAACAACAGATAAAAACAGCGCGATAACTGTAAAAATATACCTTAAATTCTTCATGCTAATATCATATTATTTACCAAAAGATATTTCATCTGACAACTCATT
>CAYIZU010000110.1:0-6798 GCA_964367795.1 uncultured Rikenellaceae bacterium
TATGTTTTGCAAATGTAATATATTTATTTTATATATGCAAATTTGAACATGTTTTTTTAAAGAAACATATTATATTTGACACATGAAAAAATAAATATAAAAAAAGTAATGTTTTATCGGAAAAAACACATAATTAACTGTTATATATATAGGAGAGGTTATAAAAAATGATTTGAAATGAAAAAACATAAAGACATAAAATATGATGAGGCTAAGCATTATAAAAAACTCATTGACGAACTTGAGCAGTTGCATAAGTTAGATGATATTGGTAGTTTACCCCATCTAAATGACTGGAGAGACAATAGTGCATCATCAAGAGATAGGTTAGCAAGATTATCCGATACTACTTATCTGAAAAAACAAATTGCTGTTAGCGAACTATTGGATAGTCAAAAGAAGCTTTATACCGATAGGTTAATGAATGAGATGGGATATGATTATGCCGGCAAACGACGTAAAATTATATTTAAACGCCTGAGTGGTATTGCAGCAGCGGTTATATTTATATCATTCATTGTATACGGTATTAACAAATTTAGCAATTTGGAGGGTGATAAGAGCAATTTAAATAACGATATTAATCCGAACGAGTTAGCAATTATATCTTCTACAGGAGAGAAAATTGTTCTTAATGATTATAATAAGGATAGCTCTATGACTGTAAATGAACTTAATAATGTTATTGCTAACCATGTAAATAAAAGCACACCAGTAAAGAGCAAGAATAGTATCAATATAAATCGCCTAATTGTCCCGAAGCAAATGGTATTTAATCTAATCCTTGCCGACGGCAGTGAGGTAATGTTAAATGCTAACAGTAGTATTGAGTATCCATCAGAGTTCGATACTGCCGAGAGACGAGTAAAAGTCTCTGGTGAAGTGTTCTTTAATGTAAAGAAATCAAATGTACCGTTTATCGTCGAGAATGATAAAGCTTCGATTAGAGTATACGGTACTAAGTTTACAGTTAACAGTAATGGAGAAGATTTTTCCGCTGTATTGATTAATGGTTCGGTGGGTGTTACACCTAAAAACGAGAAAGAGGTGATGATTAAGCCTTCAGAGAAGATTATCGTTATGCAAAGTGGCGATTATGAGGTTAAAGAGGTTGATGTTAACAAATATACAGACTGGACACGAGGGGAATTTGTTATAGAAAAAGGGAGGCTTGGCGAGCTAATAGAAGAGCTTTCGGACTGGCATGGAATAAACATAGGAAACCTTGATGAAGAGACATACAATAAGTTAGTGACTGTTCATATTGAGATGGATTTACCTATTTATGATATAATTATAGTATTGGAAAAAATTATTGGAAAACAGATTATCTATGAAGGAGGTGGCAAATATGTTATAGAGTAAAAAAGAGAAAAACAATGAAATAGTCTTGAAGTAATAGTAACGACTATTAAATTAATTTAATTTGTTAATATAAAATATTTTATTTAGTGGGAAAATTTTATTTTTAAAAAATTTAAGAAAGTCGGGTGAAAGCATTTTCGACATTACAATTCACCCAACTGTTACCTATCTAAAACTATTGTTAGACAGGTGGTAGAACAATTACAACAGCTACTAAAATAACACATGTGATATTCTCCCCAGAAAATCGCATTTAGGTTAGTTTTAAATTGTCGTACGTTTACACCATATATCATGCAAAGTTATGAAGAAAACAAATAATAAGCAAATATTCCTGAAGAAAAGACACACACTCACACTATTATTGTTAATAGTCACCTTTTTTTCAGCAACTCTTAGTAATAGTTATGCTAATAACATAAGTGGCAATGCTATAACTATGAGTGAGATGGAGCAAAAGAAAGTTACCATCAACATGAAAGGGAAATCCCTTAATGAAATTCTAAGTGAAATTAATAAGCAAACAGATATCAGTTTTGTTATCGATGATGACGCTATAGAGTTGGCAAATGATAAATATTCTATCACCGCAAGAGGTAAGAGCGTGAAAGAGTGTTTAGATATTATGCTAAAAGATAAGGTATTGAAATACAGCCTTATTGGCAACTCTGTTGTTATCGAAAAACAGGATAAAATTGTTGCACCTCAAGATGAAAATATAAAAGGCGCTATTATTACTGTTTCGGGTAAGATTGTAGATGCTAAAAATGGAAAACCCCTTGTTGGTGCTACTGTTTTAGTGGTTGACAGTAAAACAGGAAGAGGAAGTATTACTGATGCTGAAGGTAGATTCTCTGTAAATGTGGAGGCAGGTGCTGAATTAGAGGTTTCATTTACTGGTTATAAGAATCAGAAATATAAAACTAATATCAAAGATGCAAACAATTCGGTTACTATTAAGCTTGAGGCTGATAATCTCGAAGTTGAGGATGTAATTGTAACAGGTTATGGTAATATTAGGAGAGAGAGTTATACCGGTAACGTTGTAACTATAAAAAAGGATGAGCTATTACGAGTTTCTAAAACTAATATTATTAATGCACTTCAAACTTTCGACCCTTCATTCCGCGTACTAAAGAATAACCTTTTTGGTAGCGACCCTAATGCTATGCCAGATATTAATCTTCGTGGAGCAACTTCACTTGCACAACAGGTTGTTGTTAATGCGGATGGCTCGTTATCTCGCATGGACCTTTCTAAGGCTGGTTTAAGTGATAACCCGAATATGCCAACATTCATTATGGATGGTTTCGAGGTTAGTGCACAATATGTATATGATTTCGACCCTAATCGTATTCAAGAGATTAACATACTAAAAGATGCTGCTGCAACTGCTATTTATGGTTCTCGTGCAGCTAATGGTGTGGTTGTCATAACAACAGTTACGCCAAAACCGGGGGATTTATATATATCATATAATACAACTGTATCATTAACCACTCCTGATTTATCATCGTACAATATGGCAAATGCAGCACAGAAATTAGATATTGAGCAGAAGGCAGGTTTCTATGATGATCCTATGAGCCCTATGCACGCTGCTGGATATATCGATGAATATAATAAAAAGCTTCTTAATGTGATGAAAGGTGTTGATACTGATTGGATGGCATTCCCTGTTAGATCGGCTATCAATCACCAGCACACATTATCTATCGAGGGTGGTTCTGAAACATTTAGATATGGTGCAAACGTATCATATGGAACAAACGCTGGAGCAATGAAAGGTTCTTACCGTAATACCGTTGGGGCCGATATATTCTTCCAATATATTTATAAAAATTTCTCTATAAAGAATCAAGTACAACTTAGTGTAACAGATTCGGAAGATTCACCTTACGGTAGTTTTAGTGAGTATGTTAGAGAGTTACCATATGAAACACCGTATAATGACGACGGAAGTATCAAGCAGTATTTAACAGTGTGGGATACATTTAATGAATCTAACAGCTTTGATGATGAAAAATCACTGGGGAAACCAAACCCTATATATGAAGCTACACTTGGTAGTTATAGCAGATCAGCAAGTGAGTCTTACACAAATAACTTATCCTTAAATTGGCAGATTAATGATGACTTACTATTTAAAACTCAATTCTCAATAAGAAAAGGATATAGTAACTCAAATATGTACACAGATCCACGTTCATTAAGAAATACAATGCCTCTTACAAGTACTAATTTAGTATCTGGAGAGTTAAGTACATATATGTCAAATGATTTTTCTTATAATCTTAATGCAACATTATCTTATAATAAGCAGCTAAATGGACACAATATTAATGCACTTGTAGGATGGGAGATATCGGATGAAAGTGGTGATGCGACAAGTAATCAATATAGAGGGTTCCCTATTGGAGGGTTATCTTCACCATCGTATGCGCAATATCAGGTTGGTACAACTGGATATTCAGATAATATTCAAAGACGTGTTGGTGTTATTTCAAGGTTAAACTATACATATAAAGATATTTATCTGCTTGATGCATCACTACGTATAGATGGTTCTTCACAGTTTGGGTACAACCAACGTACAGCACCTTTCTGGTCTGTTGGAGCTGGTATCAATATACATAAATATAAATTCTTAGAAGACTCTAAAGTAATAAGCGAATTTAGAATAAGAGGTTCGTATGGTGAGACTGGCGAGATTAAATTTAGTCCTTACGACTCATTCCTTACCTATGGAGTAAAAGAGAATTGGTATAGAACTGGTATTGGTGCAGTGTTATACACATATGGAAACCCTGATTTAACATGGCAAACAACCATAACTACCGATTTAGGATTTGAGGTTAATTTCTTTGATGATATGTTGTACCTAAAAGGTTCATATTATAATAAGTTAACAGATGACCTAATAAGTGATGTTAACCTTAAGCCATCAACCGGATTTAATTCTTACAAGGATAATATTGGTAAGACATTAAATAGGGGTTTTGAAATCGAGCTAAAGGTACGAGCATATAGAAACAGAGATCTATCAATATACTTAAATGCTAATTTAGCACACAATAGAAACACAATCAAAGAGCTATCTGATAGTATGAAGGAGTATAACGAGATGGTTAAAAATATGTATGAAAAATATACTGAAAACCAAGAGGCTATTCACCCAGTACTTCAGTTTGAAGAGGGAGGTTCTCTATCAGCAATATATGGTGTTCCTTCATTGGGTATTAATCCAGTTGATGGATATGAGATATATGTTAAAAGAGATGGTACATTTGATGATGAATGGGATGCAAATGATCAAATTGTTGTAGGTAATACCGAGCCAACAGCACAAGGTTCATTTGGTTTCAACATAACCTATAAGAATTTTAGCTTATTCTCTTCATTCATGTACACATTTGGTGGAGATGTTTATAACAGCACCATGGTAGAAAAGATTGAAAGTGTTAATGCATATGCAGACAACGTAGATTTACGAGTTCTTACTGACAGATGGTTAGAAGAGGGCGATATTTCTAAATTCATGAAAATTAATTCAAGTAGAAGCGGACCACGAATGTCTCGTCCAACAAGCAGATTCGTACAGCAGGAGAACAAAATAGCTGGTACATCTATTGAGCTAAGCTATGAACTACCTCAGCACATACTTAATAAGTGGAAATTGGGAAGAACTAATCTTTCATTAGGAACAAATGATATGTTCTACCTATCTACTATTAAGCAAGAGAGAGGAACAAGCTATCCATTTGCTCGCACCTACAATTTCACTCTTAGAACTGCATTTTAATTTTAAAAATATAGGATATGAAAAAGATATTTAATTATTTAGTTATTGGTGCCGTAATAACTTTTACGTCTATCTCTTGTAAGAATTGGTTAGACGTACATCCTTCAGGGGTAATTAAAGCTGAGGATTTATACGCTGAGGGCTCGGGCTTCCGAGTTGCTCTGAATGGCATATACGGAGAATTATCAGATCCAACCCTATATGGTAAAGAGTTATCATGGGGTATGATGTCTGTGATGAGTAGTGACTACTCTTTTGAGTGGGGCGGTCTAAGTAGTTATAGTGCATATGGCGATATGTATTATGGTGACTACAATAATTCAAGAGCTATATCGCTGGTAGACCCTATTTGGAATAAGATTTATTTCGCTATTGCAAATGCAAATGTGCTGATAGATAAGGTAAAAGATGCAGATGCGTCATCTTTCGCTCTTGGGGAATTAGAAAAAAATCTAATCATGGGTGAGGCTTATGCCTTAAGAGCTAAAATGCATTTTGATATTTTAAGACTCTTCGCTCCATCTGTTAAGGCCGATGATGGTAAAGCATATATGCCTTATTATGATAAACCAGGATTATCTAAGGGTGAACCCGATTTAACAATCAGCGAGGTATTTACAAAGATACTTGCCGACTTAGATGAGGCAGAGAAATTAATCAAACCTTTTGACACACATCCAGATAGGCCAAACTCAATAAAGGGAAATATACGTCACTCTGCTGGATCTTTCGGGCTTGTTGATGGTGCCACTGATCATCTTGATGTATTCTTCACACAAAGAGGTTTCAGAATGAACTTAGCAGCTGTTATGCATATGAGAATGACAACATATTGGTATAATGGTGATATTGATAAGGCATACGAAGCAGCACAAGCAATGCGTACATTCCATGCGGAGCAAAGTATCTTTGCTTTTACATATGAGCATGAAATAGCGGAGGATCCAAAATGCTCGAATGAATCATTTTTCTCACTATCTTACCCAGAGATGTTTGATTTATATGAACCTCACTTAGAGTTCAATGAGCAAGTAATTGACGAGGATATGAGATATTTAGGACTTAGTGAGGAGTTAATAGGTTTATTTGATATTGACAAGGCAGATAGGAGATATAATATTCTTACAGAAATTACACCAAGTAGTCAATACCGAAGATCTAAAAAATTCAAAGAGAATGCTGGAATAGCAACTGAATATGAAGATCTTATACCGGTTTTAAAGTATGCAGATATATTCTTTGTAGAGGCCGAGTACCACGCAACAAAAGGTGATTACAGTGAAGCTGCAGCCACTTTAGATTACGCTTGTCAAGAGATTGTACAAGTGGAAGATTAGATGCACTGATAACGGATATGGATAGTTTCCATGATGTATTACTGGAAGAGGTAAGAAGAGAATATTTTTCAGAAGGACAAGCATTCTATACATATAAGAGGTTAAATAAGAAACTTCATGATGAAATGAACACCATGAATTTTGTCTTCCTTAGACCGGTGGATGAAGATTCTCTTATCTAATTTAATAATCATAAAAATATTATATTATGAAAAAATATAAATATATAATCTTATTCTTTGTAATAGCCATTGGATTGCAAAGTTGTAATGAGGATGAAATAGAGGTATTCAG
>CAYIZU010000111.1:0-6782 GCA_964367795.1 uncultured Rikenellaceae bacterium
TTTCCTCCTTTTGTGGTGCAAAGATAATACTTTTTTTTTATTCCACAAAATATTTTAACACATTTTTTTAACAAATTTTATTTATCCATATTATGAAGCCGCCTCAAACTATTGAACTATCCCCGAAAAGTTAGACAAAAAAATTTTCGGGGATAATTCAGAAAAACTCGTATCAAAATTCAGTTTCAGTGCTTCTTGATGAATATAATACGGAGCGTACTTATGTACGTGAGTATTTATGTGATTCGAAAAATGGCAAAAATGCTTTTGAGACAATTTGATAATAACCTGATTAACTGCATGCTAACTATAAACATACACTACCCTACTATCCGCGCTTTAGTTGCTCAACATAATCATTGACCTTACGAATTTCTTTTACAATATCAAAACCTTGCGGACAATGAGGCGTACATATACCACACTCCGTACAACGACTCGCTTGACGCAACTTGGGAACACTCCTATCATATCCCACTAAAAATGCCCTGCGCGCCTGCTTATATCTGTCGTCACTCTTATCTGTTATGATATTTTTCTCGAAAATACATTTGTTGTAATGTAATAATATCGCTGGTATATCTAACCCATAAGGGCAAGGCATACAGTATTTGCAATCATTACATGGTATAGCTTTATACTCCATAATCAATTTAGCGGCCTCCTCAAGCATTGCTATATCTTTTTCGCTAACTGGCTTTAACGGAGAGTAGGTCTTTATATTATCTTGCAAATGCTCTAAATAGGTCATACCACTTAAGACAGTGATAACCTCTGGAAATGTCCCTGCATACCGAAATGCCCACGATGCAATACTATTATAAGGCTCCACTTGTCTAAATTTATTCCCTATATATTCTGGTACAGAGGCAAGCCTTCCCCCAAGCAGTGGCTCCATTACAATAACAGGAATATTACGTTTCTTCAGCTCACCAAAAAGATATTTAGCATCTTGATTATTTGGACTTATCGTATTTCCATAACTCCAATCAAGATAGTTGAGTTGTATTTGCACAAAATCCCACTTTACCTTATCATGTTTTGATAAGAAATAATCATATTCCTTAACATCGCCATGAAACGAAAATCCTAAATTTCGTATACGACCCGCCGCTCGCTCCTCAACAAGAAAATCCAACATTCCATTATCAATAAATCGAACCATTCCCTTATTTCCAACCACGTGCAAAAGCATGTAGTCAATATAATCCGTTTGAAGGTATTTAAACGAATTCTTATATATCTGCATAGAAGCCTCACGACCATGCGTCGCAGGACTAAAATTTGATAGTTTTGTAGCCAGATAATAGCTATCACGCGGATGACGCTTCAGGGCCTCTCCCATAGTGCGTTCACTCCATCCCTGCATGTAAGCTGGCGACGTATCAAAATAATTAACTCCATGAGCAATGGCATAGTCAACCAACTCGTTAACAGCCTCTTGATCACACACATTACCATCCTCGGCGGGTTGTGGTAATTTTGGCCAGCGCATACAACCATAACCTAAGATTGATATTTTATCACCCTTAGGGGTGGTGCGATAAGTCATTTTCCCTTTGAGAATCTCACCATTTGTTGCTCCATTTTTACCGTTGGCGCCTCCGGAACAACTTGCTATTGCTACTGCGGCAGTCGTACCACCTAATATTTTTAAAAAATCTCTTCTATCTATATTGTTTTTACAAAATTCAGCCATAATCTTTTCCTTTTTATATATTCCTATGCATTGTATTTCCCTCTACGTATATAGCACTATACGGTCGCGCAGGGCATAAATTCTCACAGGCACCACATCCTATGCATTTTTCTATATCAATTACAGGTATTGGATGCTCATATTTATCAATTTTTATCTTAGAAATTGCCTTTGTAGGGCACGATAGGTTACATCTATTACAAGGGTCTCCTTTGGTTGTAACTATACAGTTTTTTTCTATCCATTTCGCACTTCCTATTTTTATAGATGTTTTTTCTGCTTCGTCGAAAGGGCGAATCGCATTAGATGGACATACCTTACCGCACTCCACACATTCTGGACGACAATATCCACGTACAAAAGACATCTCTGGCTGCATGAAATTATCAAATTTAGAAGATGGACGCAAAACACCATTTGGACATGCCGAAACACATAGTTGACATGCAGTACAATGCTTTTTAAGGTAACGTGCACCAAGCGAGCCCGGAGGCGTAATTGCAGTTTCACGAACCGATGGTTTAATATAATCTATATCCGTCAAACCACCATCCACTTTCATCTCCACTTGCTTAGGGAGCACCTGTGCCTTAGCCACAGCAGCCGTTAAAGCAACAGCTGTAGCAATAAATTCACGACGACCATCACTCTTAGGAGTCGCATCCTCAGCCGCTTTCTCCCCGATGCCATTTTTTGTTACTTTACTATATGATATTGCATCTTTACTGCACTTATCAAGACAGTTAAAACAGCTAACACAACGACTATTATCTACTCTATAAGTTGTGTAATCAATACATGATGCTTTACAGTTACGTGCACACAAAGAACACTTATTACATTTATTCTTATCAATAGAGATTCTAAAAATAGAGCATTTAGATATAAAGCCTAAAAGTGTACCAACTGGACACACTGTATTACAGTAGGTTCTCCCACCGCGCCATGCCAAAACAGCTAACGCAACAAATGTTATTACCGCTACGGCAAATGTCGCGCCCGACTTTATCCACACCTCACTACTATAAAAGGCATAGCTATCTACCTTCTCGGCCATGAAAGCAAGAATATTATTTCCAAATTGCCACAATGGTTGAAATAAATTGTTTGCGATACGCCCGTAAGCAGCATATGGGTCGAGGAGTGACAAAATTACAGATATACCAATAATTGGTGCAATAATCATTACTCCAAGAACAGAATAACGCAAAATTTTCTTTGCTGGAGAGTAGTTATATGGCAATTTCTTACCTCTACGCCCAACCCTCGCCACAACATCTTGAAAAACCCCTAATGGACAAATAATAGAACAATAAATCCTACCGAACAGTAGGGTTAAAATGGCTATTCCAAGCAAAATTGCTACTGAATGGGCTAATAGCGCGGGTATAAGCTGCACCTCTGCCATCCATCCTAACCATTTATGCGCACACCCCGTAAAGTCAAGAAAAAGGAGTGTAACAAGTGCGAAAAATATCGCAGCAATGGTTCTTCTAATCGTTTTTAACATAATTTTCTGATTTGTTTGATTTGTTAATTATCAATATTGTTAATTCATACAAGATATACATGGGTAGCATAACTAATAAGAGTGTTACAATATCTGATGTTGGCGTAATGATGGCAGCTAAAATGAGCAAAATAACTATCGCATGTCTACGATATTTCTTTAATAATGAGGCGTTGATAATACCAATCCTTGCAAGTAGCCAACCTACAATAGGCATCTCAAAAACTATCCCCAT
Source organism: uncultured Rikenellaceae bacterium (assembly GCA_964367795.1). Lineage (GTDB taxonomy): Bacteria > Bacteroidota > Bacteroidia > Bacteroidales > Rikenellaceae > JADFUS01. The sequence goes on from CAYIZU010000111.1 coordinate 3,445, forward strand.
CATAATACTAAGCATCAAAAACATTGAAATGTATGAGCTTAATACTATCTCGTTTGCCACATCAGTACTTACCTGATATGTTCCAAGAAATTTTATAGTGAGTGGAAAAATAATATAATAACTAACTGCAACACCCACAAGATACATAATATATCCACTTGTGACAACCCCAAAGGTGTATTTGCGTTCGTTCTTATATAGGGCAGGGGCGATGAAGCGATATAGTTCGTATATTAAATACGGAAATGTAAACATAAAGCCAACATACATCGCCATTTTAATATGTATGATAAATTGTTGTGTTAATTGTGTGTTAATAATCTTTATAGAAAATTCATCAACTCCACTTCTATCAATATTAAACCACTTTAGTATATTATCGAATACTGTATAGGTAATGAAGTCGCTATTCTTAGGCGCGAAAATTATTGCAAAGAGTTCATCTTTAAAGAAGAATGCTGCAATACCAACAGATATTGCAACTATGATAACTCTCCATAGTGACGCACGAAGTATATCTAAATGCTCCCAAAAAGAGGCTAACTTTCCACTACCCTCCCCCTTCATTTACTTATCTTTTTCAACAGTTTCTTCGTTGTTTGCATCTTTTTTCTCCGAAGAACCATCTTGTTTAATATCTTCTTCGATACTATTAACTCCATCCTTAAAGCTCTTTACCCCTTTCCCTATACCTCGCATAAGTTCGGGGATTTTTTTACCTCCAAAGAGAAGAAGTATCACAAGTACTATCAAAACCATTTCGGGCATTGAAAACCCCATAAACAACGGCACCATAATATAAACAAATTAGTATAGTTAATAATTAGTTGCAAAGATAACAATAATATACCTAACTACAAAATAAATAATTTTCACGCAATTATTAGCTTTTGTATTTATTTGTAGCAATTTAGCTATTAATATAACTCTTGCGTTATACCTGACAATTAAGCCTTGAGATGTTTTACAACACTCACACATTAAACAAGATTATACCTACGACCATCACGAATGACCCTATCTTCTGCTACGTCCTCTAAACTGCCTATTATTGACAAAGTTTTCATCAATAAACGCCTTAGTCCACAGTATGACATCAAGCATTTCAAAAGTTAAGACATATAATAGGTATGGGGAATGGACACCACTATTGCGCAGCTCCGCAATATCGCTACCCATCTTCTTTGTTGCTACTTCGTTATGAGAACCAATATTTGTATAGCTAACGATATTCCATACGTTATTTTGAATAATCATCGGAAAATATTTCTGTTGAGCCTTTGTAAAGCGTCCACCGCTTAAGCGAACCTCTTTTCCTGAAAGATATAAACTACAATACATAATATTTGGTTCGCCAGGGCCTTTAAAACAACTATTGGGTATCACATTATATCTATTAAGCGCAACGAATAACGCCTCTAATATTTTACGCAATGGGTTAAAGTAGATATCATCATTAATAATGCTATTTTGAGACTCAAAATTTTTTAAAATATCAAAAAGTGCATTTTGATGTGCTGACCCAATATATTTATCGGTAAAAGCCTCAAAAACTTCGCTATACTTATTACGTATGATGGCATCTATCTCTCTTTTTGCACTACTTCTTATATCATTAAATAGCTGCTCCATATCTGCCCTATCATATTTACGATAATATTTATCATAAGTAGCTATAAATGTATTATCACTCTCATAGTCGGAGTTAGATGTAAATATAAAATAGGGTAATAGCTTTTGTGATGACAACTGATTAATCCTATCAACTGCATAAGATAATGCCTTAATACTTTTACTAATCTTAGAGGTTATCTCATCATCTTTATCAAGAAAAAAAGTTGTATCAAGCAGTACGGCATCAATGTTATGCAGATTCTCTTCAAGATAATCAAAACCTGCATCTAAAGTGCGGAAAGGGGTTAAATTAAGACCTTTTTCGTTGGCAAGCACCGTAAACTCCATCTGACTTTCATACCTATCATCAAACCACAGAACATTATAAATATCCATTCGGATAGTCCCTTTATTTACTTTTTGGATATGTGCACTCTTTTTATTCATACATAATTTGTTTATGATGCAAAGATAATATTTTTTACATTATAAACTAAAAAAAGAGGCATTATTTTAACAATAATGCCTCTTTTTTTTTACTTGCGCTTTCCTTGTTGCTTTGCCATCTCTTTTTGACGACGGTTCATCTCTTCTAATCGTTCTTGGAATTTCGATTTCTTTACCGGCTTTTGCGAATTAGCTTTCATGCGTTCAAAAAGCTTCTCTTCGTTGACAAATCGGCGTATTGCAAAGGTTTGACCAAGAGTTAGTAAGTTAGATAAAAAATAATAGTAACAAAGTCCACTTGAGTAGTTATTGAACCATACAAGTAGCATTATTGGCATAATATATAGCATCATGAAATTCATCCCTGGCATTTGAGCCGATGAAGAGGCTGTTTGCTGCATATTTATCTTAGTAGTAAAGTACATAGACACAGCCATTAATATAGCCCATAAACTAACGTGATCGCCATAGAAAGGTATGCTAAATGGCAAGTTTAATATACTATCATATGATGCTAAATCTTTTGCCCAAAGGAATCCTTCACCGCGTAGCTCAATAGAGGCTGGGAAGAAGCGGAACATGGCTATTATTATTGGGAACTGGAAAAGCATTGGTAGACATCCCCCAAGAGGGCTTGCTCCCGCCTTCTTATATAGCTCCATCATTGCCTGTTGTTTCTTCATTGCATCCTCACGACGTGGAAATTTTTCAGATATCACATCAATCTCTGGTTTCAATAATCGCATCTTAGCCATTGACAAGTACGATTTGTAGGTGAATGGGAATATTATTAATTTGATAAATATTGTCAGTATCAAAATTATTATTCCGTAACTACTGATAAATCCATCAAGGAAATTAAATACAGGAATAATTAGATACCTCGAAATCCATCTAAATAAACTCCATCCAAGAGGTATTAACTCTTGAAAATCCATATCGTATGATTTCATTACGTTATATTGGTTCGGACCAAAATAAAAACTGAAACCATAGCTCGTTTGCTGCGGAGAGTAGGGAATAGATAGTTTTGCATCAAATTGTTTAGTGTATCCACTCTCCTCAGATAGTTGCTTATATGAAACGATACCATCTAAAAAGCTATCTTTAGCAACAATTATCGACGAAAAGAATTGCTGTTTGAAAGCCACCCATTGTATCTTTGTTTTTATATCCTCGCTCTTTGTTTCCCCTGCCATACCTGCATCTTCAATACCTGAACTATTAGGGTATTTATACGAGAAAGTGGTGTATTGATTCTCATAATCATAACCTCT
>CAYIZU010000112.1:0-3947 GCA_964367795.1 uncultured Rikenellaceae bacterium
TGATAAGAAATCTCCACACGATTGCATCGTCATTGACACAAAAGCTAAAACTGTTATTATTATATATTTTTTCATAGTTATATTTATATTATTTTAGAAACCTATATTTAATCTTAAACTAAACTCGCGGCTTACCGGATAGGTAAATGCTCCACCTGTACCAACATCTAAACCAGTATATTTTGTAAATGTTAGAAGGTTACGTGCATTAAGTCCTATTTTAACAGAGCTAAGGCCTAATTTCTTAACAACAGAACGAGATAGTGAGTAGTCAAGAGATATGTTTGTAAGTCTTAGATAATCACCATCCACATAGTTCAGTGATGTGCCAAAGTTATAATAACTTCCACTTGATAGAGCTGCAGGTACAGCTGTAATATCTCCGGGTGCTCTCCATGTATCACTATATTTAGCCTCTCTGTTTGTTCTTGATATACCAATATCACTTACGCCAGAACTTCCCCCCGGTGCGTTACTGTGATCATTAAATGTAGGTATAATGTGTCCTGCTTTAAATGTCCACGCAGTTGTAAACATAAAATTCTTATATGTTAGGTATGTGTTAAAACCTCCTGTTATTGCAGGGTTTAATGTTCCTAAATATTGGAAAGATGAGGTGATATAATCATATCTTGTAGTACTACCAGCTATGATATCTACATTATTAGGTATCTCATTAAATGATGTTATTGTTGGGTTGAACTGTGCTTGTATGTAAGCACTTAATTCATCATATCCATCTAAAAAGTTAGCGTACATTTGCTTTCCTGCATCGGTAAGAGCGAACTGAGGATTTCCCGTCATTGGGTTGATTCCAGTGTATTGTAGTCCATAAACACTACCTGTAGCCTGTCCAACAACATTTAACTCGCCACCAGTGAATGTACCATCTTTTATTGCCTCTTCATAGCTGTTATATTCATATGCAGAGCGTAGTATGTAGTTTCTATTACGAGCCACGTTGACCGAAGCAGAGAATTTTAAATCATTTCTGTCGATAATGTCAGCATGAATCATCGCCTCAAGACCAGTATTCTCTATTGAACCACCATTAGCTAATACGCTTGTTCTACCTGTAGATAGAGGAACTGATAGGCTTTCTAATACATCATCCGTACGGTTTGAATAGTAGTCAACAACGATATCTATTTTGTTGAATAGTGTTAAATCAAATCCAATGTTACGATCCAATTTCCTCTCCCAACCAACTGTTGGATTAGGGAATGTGATTTTTCCAGCAATGCTATTGCCCATATATGTTAAATCGTCGACTGTCATAGTAGAGAATGGATAAGCAGTTCTGTCGATATTACCTGTGTATCCATATGAACCTCTTAATGCTAAACCAGTCACTATATCGTTCTTGAAAAACTCCTCTTTGTCTAAGTTATAACGTAGACCAATAGAGTAGAGTGGCGTATATTGGTTTGAGTCTCCAATAACATCGGCTCCATCAACACGGAAATTAACATTAGCAACATATTTATTCTTATAGCTATATCTTAGCGATGAAAGGAATGATACACTTCTATCTTGTCCGTCACTTGTATTGTATAGTCGAGACATTGCACTGTATAGTTCCGAGTATTTTAATTCTGGAAATTGCTCAAACACAGGAATTCCTGTAATCCTATACTCATCAATGTATATAGGTGAGGTGTAGCTAAAGTTATTAAACTCTTTCGATAATATTTCGTTAGCAACAAGTAGGTTGAAACTATGACCGTTATCAAGATTAACATCATATTTTACTTGGTTACGTATAGCCCAGTTGTCATTTCTACCAGAACCTTCGGTTAGTTGACCATTATTGTAAGAATTTGGTATAGATACAGCATCTTTAAATACGGTGTTAACAATTGCATCACTTACCCATGAGCTATATGTGCCTTCATTAAGTTCTGTTTGTGTCATATTATAACTTGTACCTGTTCTGAATATAGATTCAAAAGTAACACCTTTGAAAGGTTTCCACTCAAGGTTAAATGTAACCGTTGCATCTAATCCTGTTTGTGTTTTACGATTCTCTTTTAACTCTTGTATCATATTAAAGCTATCATACTTATATCTTGATTCAGTATCGGTTGTGAAGTTATTTGAAAGATATGTAAGGTCGGCAACATAGTCTCCGTTTTCATCATAAGGACGCTCATATGGGTTTGCATATACCGCGTAGTTAAAAGGATTAACAGATGATGCATGATCTACATTCTTACGTGCATTAGCGGTTAAGTTCATCGTAACAGAAAGCTTATCAGATACATTATAAGTGAATTTTGTTAATACACCCGTATTTTGATATTTATTAGATAGTAGTATACCATTTTTCTGTTGTATGTTAAGTGAGGTGTAGTAGTTGAATTTACCAGAACCTCCTCTGATACTTACGTTATGAGAGTGAGAGATAGATGTTCTGAAAATTTCGTCAAACCAATCAGTATTGGTATTGCGTAGCATATTTAACTGGCTATCAAAATCACTTCCTGATATATAACCCTCTTTATTTAGTAGAGTTAATATCCCAAGCCTTCCTGAATATTTTGCAACATTCTTAAGATCAAAATCATCTATTAGCATCTGCTCATAAGCCAATTTCTGCTCCGAGTTCATGAAGTCAAGATTGTTTGAAGGGGCAATACCAACATCAAAAGTGCCGTTATATTGAACTTGCGCCTCTGATTTATAGCCACGTTTTGTTTGAATAACAATAACCCCATTAGCTGCACGTGCACCATAGATAGCCGTAGCAGATGCATCCTTAAGTATAGTAATACTTTCAATATCGTTAGGCATTATATTACCAACACCATCCTGCATCACCTCGTTAACATAGTCGCCATTACTGTTTTCTGGTACTCCTGTTAAAAGAGGTAATCCATCTACAATCCATAATGGTTCAGTATTACGACGTAGGTTATTCTCTCCACGTATCGTTATTCTGGCACGAGCACCTGGCGCTCCTGATTCTATTGTACTATTTAAGCCGGGTATTAAACCGTCAAATATCCTATCAATAGATATAGCCCCTTGCGACTCCATATCCTTAACACCTAATACATAGGCACTACCAGTCATTCTTTCTCGTTCGATGGTCTCCATACCGGTAACAATGACATCTTCCATTGCGTCAACTGACTTCTCCATTTTTATGACGATATCACCGCTTTTTTCAATTTTGTATATGGCATCAACCATACCCATATATGTTACTATTAACTCCTTGCCCTTATGTTCAGCAGGTATACGCAGTATGAACTTACCATCTTTGTCGGCAATAGCACCCAATTCAGTGCCATCTAAAATAACTGTTGCAAACTCAACAGGTTTGCCTTCGTCATCAATGATAGAGCCGTTAATAACAATCTCCTCTTTTTGTGGATTGCTTGTCTTAGTTTCATTACTACTGTTGGCATATAATGGATTAAAGCCAATGACACAGAGAATGAAGACTAATAATATATATCTATAATTCTTCATATTATTATAATCTTATTTGTTTATTACTTTATCGCAGGACTCGCAAAGTTACCCGGACTACGAATATCCATTAATAGCTTTGGTCCTATTGTATACTGCTCTGACATGAAGCCCGGAATCCATACATCTTTAAAGAATTGACTTGGGGTAACTTCATACACTTTAATGACACCCATTAAACCTTGTCCACTTTTAAAGAATACATAACCTGGTTCAAAATTATCAACGCTAAATTCAGCCTTGATAACTGCAGAATCAAAATATGCAGGTATCTCTTGTATAGTTACATTTTTGTAATCTTCATCAGTAAAATCAGCAGGAGCTTTTGTATATTCAGTATGATTTGGATATGTATATTTCCCATGAAGATATCGAGACATCTCTATTGGTGATTCGAAACTTACGGTATTTTCAATATTGTTCCATATTAGCGCAATATCAACCCTTTCAGTACCTTTACTTGATACGAG
>CAYIZU010000112.1:3957-5777 GCA_964367795.1 uncultured Rikenellaceae bacterium
AATCCTTCGGCTTTAACATCCACTTTGCCATATGTATACCAATTTGCACCAATGGTTTGACCACCATCAAATAACTTAAGAAGTGCTGTTAACCTAACCCCTAAAGTTTCAGATTCTGATTGTGCGAGAACCTTATGCTCATTAACTTTTCCATTATATGTGCCCTTTATTACTCCACCTCTGGCATTAATTAGGTTATACTCAATTTTTTTATTTTCATCAACTGTTGTAACTTTTACACTACCATCTACAATTGTTGATATGTTTTTAATATCAATAGTAGAGTAGTACGATGAGTGGTAAGCATAGAAAGTACCTGCTTTGTATATTTCGGAGAATTCATACTCTCCATCAGATAATTTATCTGCCTCTGATGTGGTGAAATGCATTGTTAGTGCAACACCTTCACCTTTAACTTCATTAATGTCTTCAACATAGCTGAAAGAGGGCGCATAAAGCGATAGCATGTAGTTTCCTAATTGTGTAATTTCATCTTCGCACTTCAATCCATCCAATGTGATTACTGTACCCGTAGAGTCGGTGTAAGTGAATTGATGAGCTACTTGATTGAAAAGCATACGTGGATTGTTCTCCCACAAAATGGCCATATCTAAAGGAAAATCTTTTCCGTAGATATTGGCATTCCCTGCTGAAGGTTCTGTTTCTGTTTTCTCACATCCAAAAAAGACGAAAGAGAGCAACAGAATCTTCCAATAGTTGCAATTTCTCATAGTTATTGTTTTAAATTATTAAATTAAGGTTTAGCTGTTTTCCATCGTAATTCAAATAGAAATCGGCCATGAAAATCAAAATAACTACTTTGTGAAAACGCTAACAGTTGCAAAGATATGATTTTTTTTTGAATAATCAGATATATTATAATGAATTTAATTGCTTTTGGGTATTTATGAAAGTATCGGAATGATTATATCAAGCATTGTTTTATTGAATTTAGCTCTTAATATATCAATAATTGCCTTTTTTTGTTTATATATTGTAAATTCAGATTTATTAAGCTTTTGTGCTATCTCCTTAGTATTTAATCCTTTCATATATTCATTGAAGACGGCTAAACATTGCTTCGGAAGAAAATTTTCAATACCTCTGAAAATAGAGAAGAGTTCTACCTCTGCCATTTCCGAAATAAAATATTCGCTACTTGTGATAATTTGTTTATTATATCTATCCACTATCTTACCATGCTTAACATTATTCAAAAAGCGATTACGTATGGATATGAAAAGATAACCTTTGATATTTGACAATGAATCGAATTGCTTAGATTTGTCGTCCCATAACTTTATATACACTTCATGAACCTCATCTTCAGCGTCAATATTTATGTTTGCACCTCTATATAGACTATCAGTAAATGTTATTAAATCTTTTAAAAGATAGACATATACCTTGCCCATTGCCTCCCTTTCTCGTTCATTAAACAACGGTAAAATTTCCTCTATGTTATCTTTTAGTGTTAATTTCATGTTGGCAAAGATAGATAATTTATTTTAAAAAAAAAACTATGATTTTAACAAATTATTGTTTTTTATATGGCAAAAAATAATCAGTCAGTTGTTTTATGTAAAAGCTAAAAAGAATGAAGGATTATTATAAAGCAAAAAAAGTGGCATCGGAACTGCATGATATTCTGCATGATAAGAATACAGAGCGCAGTATAGAGGTTGATAATTTTTTTACGACCAATCCATGCTCTACTAAGATTGTTGACATATTGACGGATGACGAAAAATTTCCTGAAAGGGTAAATCGATTTAGTGATATTAACTCAAGCGAGTCGTTTAATAGATTACTTTTGAAGA
>CAYIZU010000112.1:5787-6759 GCA_964367795.1 uncultured Rikenellaceae bacterium
AAAGCTATTTAATATAGCTAAAGTATCTATTGCTGCTGCCGTAATTGCGGTATCTATGCTCATATATAATAGTGGAAGAGAAAGCAATGGCATTACTACTACTACATCGGTGCAATTCAGTAATGTTGCTGTAGCTGATATTACTGTCCCAACTTTAATTACTAATCAATCAGATAGTATAAAGCTTGATAACCGTGGAAGGATTAAACAGGAGAGTATATCAATGCTTGTGGATACAAAAAAAGAGGAGAACTCTGATATCCGATTAGAAAAGTTGATTGTTCCCAAAGAAAATACCTATACCATAGAATTAAATGATGGTACAGAGGTTACTTTAAATGCAGGTAGTGTTTTGGTATTCCCATCGAAGTTCGTAGGGGAAAAACGCGAGGTCACACTTACCGGTGAGGCATATTTTAATGTTGCTAAGGATGAAAAGCCATTTATAGTAAATGCTAACGGTGCTAATGTTAAGGTTTATGGTACTATGTTTAATGTTAAGTCGTATAGTAGCTCTTTAGCGGAAGTGGTACTTGTTGAGGGTTTGGTTGGTGTCTCAAAATTTACCATGCCTGAAGTTATGATTAAACCTAATGAAATGGTTACACTTAACAAAGATAATAGTTATAGTGTTAAAGTGGTTGATGCAACAAAATATATTGCGTGGACAATGGGTAATTTTTATTACGAGAGAGATTCTCTAAAAAATGTTATAAAAGATATAGAGAATTGGTATGGAGTAAAGATAAATGGAGACAGTAAGTTAGATGCTACGGTTGACTTAAGTGTTAATAGAAATATAACCTTAAAGCAACTATTACCTATAATTGAAGAGATAACAGATTATACATTTATTAATGAAGGAGGAGGAAATTACTATGTGATGAAGGATAGATAGGTGTAAAAAAGATGAAGAGGCTCCAAGGGAAACTCTTCAAGTTAAACAAAGTTAACGTTGAACGAAGACCGACA
>CAYIZU010000113.1:0-6697 GCA_964367795.1 uncultured Rikenellaceae bacterium
CATTATGTTAATTTAACAGATAGGGCGACACAAACTTTTTTACGCCGCCCTATCTCTGTAGTTATTCAGAATCCTCTGGTAGTATAAGTGTCTCCTCTGAAAGTAATCCTCTTAGGTCAACATCTGCATATTCAGGTGATTTGTCGAGAAGAGTATTTAACATATCCATGATTGTCTTAGAAACAACATATTCGCCATTAACAGAGTATCTCCAATATGATATTAGTTTTGTATTCAAACAATAATCAATCCCTAACTGAAATAGATACTTCATATAGTATGTTTTGAATTGTATCTCGATATAATCTTCTAACTTCTCCTCTATTGGTTTACCCGATGTGAGATTGTGCCATGAGGTATTGACCAATTTACCTGTTGTTGGATGTGTTATTGTTCCTGTTACAATCTCTGTTGGATAGTAGGTTCTTATGCTTGCATAAGTACCTACTGTTGACATATTGGCAATACCTAACTCTTTAAGGAATATTTGTCTGTCAATCCTTGTGCTATAATCAGGTTCTAAAGCGTTATATGCCTCATAGTCTATCTCCTGAGTTATCATGTCGATAAACTCTTGAGGTGGACGAATTTCACCCGACTCTACTTTTTGTTCAAAAATATCCCACAGTAGGTCGTATCTAAATTTTACTCTCTTCCTGTCATCCACTGTATATTGCGATGTGGCTGCTAATTTCTCTACCTCCTCTGCTGTAAGTGCAGGCTTATCTGCCACAAACTCAGTTTTCGCTTCGGCACTTGCACCAGCAAGCACAAACGAGTATTTGGTAAGCCCTATATCGCTAAAATCCTTTAAACCATCGGTTCCATAGGTGTATAACGAATCAACAAAATAGATATTTCTTGGAAACAGATCACTTGTCCAGCTTTCTCCGTAGTATCCTACAAGATTTGTGAACATATCCATCATAAAACCCACATACTCCTCTTCGGCATACGAACAGTGTAATTCAAGAGAGCCTACTCCTTGAAAATTGCTGCCATTTTCATTATACGTGCCACCTCGGTAATTAAGTGCCTCAAGGGGAAATTCATAAAACATTACACTACTCTTTTCATCGTAAAAATCTTGTATTCTATCCTTGTAAATACCTGTACCTTGATTTAGTGCAAACTCAATATCTAACAGAGAACCTCCTGGGTTATCTGATGGAACTAAATCAGCATTATCTTTTGAGCAAGATAGTGCCATTAGTCCTAAGCATAATATATAAATATATCTCTTCATAACATTTCTTTTTACTAAATAATTAATATGGGTTCTGTAGTAAATGCTCGTTCTTATCCATTGCATCTTCAGGGATAGGAAGAGTGTATCTTAAATCACCTTGCTCAATTGTGGTAATATTGTTTGAATAAGCAATATCCTTACTCATTGCTGGACGACCTAATCTTCGAAGGTCGAACCATCGAACACACTCAAATGCAAGCTCTCTACGACGCTCCTCTAAGCAAAACTCTAAATTCTCCTCCATACTTGCCTTTATTGGCTCGTCAACATAATCTTTTGTCATAATCCTATGTCTTCTTAGCTCGTTAAGCAAGTTGAATGCCTCAGAGTTCTCCCCTTTTCTGATTAAAATTTCGGCTAAAGATAAATATATCTCAGATGTTCGCATACCGATGGCATTATAGCTTGAACTGTTGTGGTTCTTAACTCCAAAATGGTGATAGCTTGCAAGAGGATTTGGTGTATCTTCATAGGTTCCTTTAGTGCTATTTGTAAAGTAATATAAATATGCTCTTAAATCTCCACCAGTAATATCTAATATGCTGGAATTATCCTTATCATACTCATAATCATACAAATCGATAAGTTCACTGGAAACCCTATACGCTCGAACAACAGGTGAATAGTTTCTGCCATCCACATTTACAACAGAGCGATCAGGGAAGAAAGCCTTTATAGATTTTGTTGCATTCAAACTTTCACCTGTGAAATGGGTAAATAGCACCTCTTTCATATCACCTTCATACGAATATGGTCTCACCATACCCTCAATATTTAAATCATCTAAGTGGCTATTTATCTTCATAACCTCTCTGCAATACTCTTCGGCTTTGTCGTAGTCGTGCATCTGCATATATATCCTAACAAGAAGCCCATAGATAGATGATAGATTTACTCGCCTATTGTGTGTCATACTTGCATCTGGCTGATACTGTTGAAATAATGGGATAGCCTCCATACAATCCTTAAGCATAAAGTCGTAAACCTCCTTTACTGTATTTCTATGGGGATTCTTATCCGTAACATTATAACTATCTATGATAGGTACACCACCCTGATTTTTGTTCGGATTATCGTAGTATGGGTCGCCGAACATATTTACAAGATAATAGTAGTACATTGCTCTTAATGTTAGTGCTTGTGCCTTTAAGTAGCCTTTCGCCTCATCCGAGCCGATACTCCCTTCAACATTCGCTAAAACAACATTACAAGGCATTATCAATGCGTAAATATCCTGCCACGGATTTACCAATGCTGTTGTCAGCTCAAACATATCTCTGTCCCACGTAAAGAAAGGTTCTGATTTCTCAACCGCCTCTAATTCACTTGGGTATACCTCACCTAAGCCTGGTACATACTCAAACGGTGCTGTTCCTGTGTCGTCTGTTAATACGTCTAAGAAGGCTATTGGATTATCCACTGTTGCCGGTGTGTAAGCCTCCGTCACAAGAATAGCATCGAAATCCTCGGTAGAGGTTGGGCGCATCTGATCCTGCGAATACTCATCTAAGAAATTGCAACTAACCATTAGCGCAATTATTGATAGGCTAAATATATATTTTATTCTCATACTTCGTTTCATATCTCACTATATTATTTATTAAAATCCTATATTAATTGTCAATGATGCTGTTCTCGATTTTGGCATACCACCAAACATAACCTCAGGATCTACATCTTTAAATGCCTTACTTGAGATTCTAAAAGGGTTAGATAAAGAGAATCTAAATCCTAAGCTATTTAGATTAAGTTTCTTTAATGCATTCTCTTGTAATGTGTAGCCTAAACTCATAGAGGTACATTTAAAGTAGTTAGCCTTAACAAATCTTACATCAGATCTATTATATAGAGCATATACATTCTCTGTCTCGTATTCCCCCAAATTATCTATTACAGGAATTGCTTTCTCTTGTGCTTCGTAACCATCAACCTGCGGAAGTGATGGCATCACCCCTGGAATTAACTCATCGCCTGGCTCTCTCCATCTGTCGTTCAAGTCGGTTCGTAGGTTATCGTAAGGTGAAATACTTGTGGTTGGTACATAGTTCGATAACCAACGACTGGCACCAAACTGCATAGAGAAACTCGAACTGAAAGATAGATTCTTATATCTAAGAGATGTAGAGAAACCTCCAGAGAATGTTGGATCTAACTGACCTACGTGGTGTAACCACGTTGTTACATCGTTGTAGTCATAATTACCAGTATCCTCATTCTTATATGAGATTAAAGGCCTTCCTGTCTCAGGGCATAGTCCATCGTATTGATACGCCCAAACCGAAGATATAGGGTAGCCATCCTTAATCAGATTACCTGATGTTGCATTCTGCCAACTATTTTCGGGTTCGGTCTCCGACTCCACATTATTTATATTTTTCGAGTAGTTGTATGATATCGACCACACCCAGCCATTTCTTCTAATAGGAGTTAGCCCCATCGACACATCCCATCCAGCATTGTTAATAACACCATCATTAATAGGCATTGATGCTATACCCCACTCTTGTGCAACCTCTACCATTGTGATTACATCTGTGGTTCTCTTATTATAATAGTTATATCCAACCTGTATCTTGTTCTCAAATAATCCAAAATCTGCACCAAAATTATAAGATCTTGTCTTCTCCCATCTTAAATCCTCATAAGGAAGAGACACTATACTTAATCCCAATACACCAAATCCTAAAGTTGATATTCCTGATGAGCTATATTCCCCTATTAATTCTGGTCCAAAATTAGTTGCAACATTACCTTGGTAACCATACGAGCCTCTAATAGCTAAATTATTAATAATATGACGTATATTGTCCATCCACGACTCTTCGTTCACATTCCATCTAAGACCTAAAGAGTAGACAGGTAGGAACTTCTCCTTAGAGGTTTGACCAAATCTATTCGAAACATCATTTCTTATACTTGCAGAAAAAACATATCTTTGGTCGTAAGAGTAGTTCACATTAAGATAGTAACCAATAGAGTTCTCTAATCTATCTGTAATACTCCTTGTTTGATTTTGAACTAAATCATTTATATTGTATGTCTCTCCATCATAGCTTAAATACTCATCTGGTAGCTCTACGAAAGTGTGTCCTCTATCAGGCATATAGCCATAAAACATTGCATCCAAACCGCTGTACGAATTACTCCTTGCTTCAAAACCTGCTGTAAAACCAAAACTGTGCTTGTCAATAACCTCATTAAAGCTTAACGCAGCTCTTGCCCCCCAAGATTTTGATGAGTTTTCAGTAGTCCTTAACTCTCCACCACGAGGTAATTTCGACTCTTTATACTCCACAGATTCTGGTGATACTGTACCAAATTCATAACCTCTTTTTGATGTTATATAGTTAGAGTACTCTGTTGAAACGGCCTCTCCAACAGTTGAGTTATGTGCTAAGCTATACGAAGCGTCGAACTTAAGACCTTCTACGATATTCCAGTTCAGGCTAATAGCCATATTATTATTGTTTTGCGTATTATTATTCCATCTATTCTCTGTTTCGTGCTCTATATTGTATAGGTAGTTACCATCTCTATAGAAATATCGACTACCATCTTCGTTGTAGTCTGGTAGTGTACGAGAGGTGTTTATTGCATAGGTGTATGGGCTCTCTCCCGATAAACCTGAAGTTATTGTCTCTGCCCCTCTAAATGATGCCGATAAACTAACCTTATTTTCAACTAACCAGTGGCGTATGCTTGCATTATAGCCAAATTTTTTCTGATTGTTATTACGAACCTCACCTAAGTTTTCGTTATAGTAAACAGACGCGTAGTATGCCAGCGACTTACCTCCTCCCGACACATTAAAAGTGTGATTATGGCTAATTGTTGGTTCTACAAGGTTTCCTAACCAATCAGTGTTGTTCGACTCTAATTTAGCAACCTCTGCTTCAAAGGTTTCAAAGTTAATAATCTTATTTAAGTATTGCTCATATAAATATCTAAAGCCAAACTGTGCCGATGATGTTGCTACCGAGTATCCTTTCTCTATCATCTCTCTATCGACATCAACCCTATCTTTAGAGTCCATTATATATAAATCCTCATAATCAACAGGCGATTTAATGGTAACACCTCCACTGTAACCTATCGTTGTTCTTGAGTTTAGCTTACCTTGTTTTGTTGTAATAACAATAACACCATTGGCAGCTTTTGTTCCATATAGTACCGTTGATGCAGCATCTTTAAGAACTGTGATATTCTCTATATCGTTGGGATTTAGCCAAGATATAGCATTACCAACAAAATCCTTAATCATATCAGCTCCATCTCCACTACCATCGGCTATCGCATTAAAATCTTGAGTGTTGAATGGTAGAGGATCTTCTTGTATAATTCCATCAACTACCCACACAGGCTCTTGATTACCAAGAAGCGAAGATGTACCACGTATCCTTGTTTTTTGACGCTGCCCAACAACACCTGAAGGGTTGTTTACAACCATACCTGCTATTTTTCCCTCTAACATCTGTTCAAGCGACTGTGTTGCATCTATAGTAACGTCCTCCATAGATAGTTTAGATACTGCTCCCACATTTTCGTAAACCTTGATATTTTGATAACCTGTGATAACAATATCCTCCACGCTTAGCTCATCTTGTAGTAGCGTAATAACTATATCCTCTTCGTGATTTGCCCCCAAAGTAACTCTTTTTGTTTGGTAACCCATAAAGTTTATCTCTATCTCATCTCCCTCTGAGGCTCTTAAACTAAATATTCCGTTTGGGTCGGAGATAGCTCCATCAGGAGTGCCTGAAATAATTATTGTACCCCCTACAAGTGGTTTCTTATATATATCTATTAATTTACCCGTATAGTTTTCGTACCTCTTTACACTCACCTTTACCGGTGGGCGAACAATAATTTGAATTAAATTTCCTTTGATTGTGTAGTTTAGGTCTGTTCCCATAAACAGCCTATCTAAAGCCTCTTTTACCGTTACATTCGAAACAGATAACGACATCACTCTGCGTTTATCTATTTTATTGTTGATATACGCAAAGCCAACTCTTGTTTGTTTAGTAATTTGTCCTAATATATAGTCCAAGGTTCTCTCTTTGGCATCTATTGTCACCCTCTTCTCCTCTATCTGTTGCACGATAGATTGTTTGTTCGCAGCAGAAACACCGCTTTGCGAAGGCATAATAAAACTTATCGAGAGAATGAATAATATTGATAAGTAAAGTTTTTTCATTATATTACTTTGTTTGATAATAAATAATTACTATCTTTAGCCCTTAAAGGGAAGTTAGTGGTGTATAACCTCCACAATACAGGTTAAAAGATAACTCTAATTTCTGTAACCAACCACACTCATAAGCTGCAATTTATATTTATGGTTGGATTATTCTCTTGCAGGGTCTCCCTTGGAGGCTCTGCGCTTTTTACTATACTACTTCTCTACCTTATATACACCCTCTCCTTCATTAATAATCGTTAGCTGTG
>CAYIZU010000114.1:0-6563 GCA_964367795.1 uncultured Rikenellaceae bacterium
CATCTACTGGAGATTTAGATGAAGGTGGTTGGTTGTCATGGTTTTCATGGAAAGACCGTGATGATGTAGCTATTGTGAGATGTTTCCGTAACTTGGGGGGCTCATTAACTATGGAGCAAAAGGATTTAACAACAATAACAGGGACTAATATCAACACTGGAGCTTCTCTTCTGTCTAACGATGTGAATTCTGCGCATGAATTTGTTGTTGCAGCAACGAAAAGTAAAGAGACTAAACAGGTTAACTTATTTGGAACAAATAAGAATATGGAGATATATCGTATTGACCTACAAAATATTGATGAATCGGCATATCGTCGTTATTATCAATTGCACGATCTACCAGAACATCATGCTTTTGAAGATCACAATAGACCGCGACGTAGCTTTGAAGTTATGAGTGATGTGTATAATCACAGCCAACTTAAAACATTTTCATATAGTGAATGTGTTACAGCTCTTGAGGACAATGACCTTAATAATAATCCATGTCCTACGGGATGGCGTATACCAAACCAACGAGAACTATCAATTATGCAGATGATGTTAACAAAAACCGAAGGATGGGGTACCTCATCAAGGCACTACATATCTCGTTCATACGTTAAAGAGGGAGAAACTAATAGACCGGTTGGAATTGAGGTTTCTACTAGTGCGACCTTCTTAAGGTTATATTTATTATCGAACATCTCCAATTCAACAAAGTGCTCTGTGAGATGTGTTAGAGATTTAGAATAGAGTTTATATATGAGAAAGATAATAATATTATTACAGGCAGCTATTATATTGGCTGCCTGTGGCAAGAATGACGGTCATGTATCAGGTATGGTTGATATTTCTATCAGTGGGTCACATGAATTGTACCAAACAAGAGGCATGAGTTTAGAGGAGTATCGTGAACTTGCAAATAGATTGAATTATGATGCAGTGAGCATATTCGTACATAATACTCCGAACAATAAAAACATGATTTTTACAATGTCGAATGAGTCTAATGTTATCAGTTTAGATGGAAAACTTTATATGTGGGAAGGAAAGCGAAAAATTACAGCAGTTTCCCCTTACGATGCAAAAGGTTATGAAATAAACGATAATGCTATATATATTGATATAACAAAACAGATAGCTATTGAGGAAAACGGAGTGGCGTCGTCGCAAAGTGTACACGTGGGTACTATCGATGAATTCACTACTCAATCAACGAACAATAATAGTATTGCTCACATGCAATTTATGAGGCCATCCACACTACTCGGACTTGAAATTGAGGGAATACCATCCGACGAATCTATCTTTGAAGTGGGACTTATTACACCAAATAAGAAAATATTAACCGCTTCAGCAAATATTGCTCTTAGTAATATGCAAATATTAGATGGCGAAAGGAATTATACTTGTATGATAAGTGTGTCGATATTGAACCAACATAGTAAAAATTTGAAAATAGAATTTTCTATTCTTCCAGATGATTTAACGGAAGAAACAATTTTTTTATATGTGAAGACCTTAAGAGGTGGGGAGCACCATACATATCATAGGGAAATAGAATGTATAAAAGACTTTAAACGCTGTGAATCATACGCTATTAGCGATAAGCCATTAAACCTAACTCAAGACTTCAGTAGAGGAATAATAAAATAGCGATATTTGAGAATTTTAAGATAAAACCAAATAGGGTGATTCGAGAAACTCTGTTTTATGAATCTTCTGCGACGAGCGGTAACGAGCGAACGCCGTTTATGAACTGTCCCCGAAAAGTTAGACAAAAAACTTTTCGGGGACAGTTCAAGGTAGGGTGATACCGAAAACTTAACAAAAATATTCAGGGCAATTCGCAAAACTCTGTTTTGTGAATTGTCCTAAACGAGCGATAGCGAGCGAGTGCCGTTTAGGAGGTAGGCACTCGGTTTTTGTTCACTTTTTTTCAAAAAGTGTTAAACCTATATCAAAATCCTTAGGATTTTTAGAGGGTCGTTACCTTCATTTTAGCCCATTTAACTAAAATATTGTTTATTGAATGATTTCTATATCAGATGCACAAATAGTGCATTCATTCTATCGCTGGCACTATTGGCTGCTGCAACAACCTCTTCGTGCGAAGCCTCCTCTTCAGCTGTATCATTTGTTATTACTGATACTGCAAACACTTCAATATTGCTATGGCGCGCAACAACCACTTCTGGCGCGGTTGACATACCCACTGCATCACCACCAATTATCCGTAGCATATTAATCTCTGCTGCTGTTTCATATGATGGTCCGGTTAGTGCCACATAGACCCCTTTTTGAAGGGTGTTATCAAAAGCTAATGCTTTAGTTGTCATTTCGGCAGAGTATGGATTCTTCATATCAGGGAATCTCGTGCCAAAGCGCTCATCGTTCTTGCCTATCAAAGGATTTGGGATGAAATTAATATGGTTATTTAGAATCATTATATCGCCTACACGGAAAGAGGTGTTTATTGCACCTGCGGCATTAGATAAGAGTAGTTTTTTTATTCCAAGTAGTTTCATAACGCGTATCGGAAGAGTTACCTCTTTCGTAGAGTATCCTTCATAGAAATGAAAACGCCCCTTCATAACAACAACGGGAACATCTTTAACATATCCAAATATGAATTCACCACTGTGTCCTACTACCGTGGATACAGGGAATCCATCTATCTCGTTATATGGTATTACATACTTTATATCTACCATATCGGTAAACTTACCAAGTCCTGATCCCAAGACAACACCAACTAACGGTTTGAAGTTATTGGTTTTGCTATTTAGCATTGTAATGATACTTTCCATTTTTTTGTTTTAATAGTTTTTCAATGTTAGTAATAAAATTCTCTCTATTTATTGAGCTATTAAGCTCTAATAATTCAATTGATATTGGTGCAACATAGAATCTGTATTTTTCTTCAGATGGTATCTTTAAAGCAGATATTTTAGTTGCATCCTTTTCTGTTATTATGATATAGGCATTATTCAGTACGGCATCCTTAATAATTTTATCCACATCAGATTGTTTATAACTGTAGTGATCTTTGTATATGTGCGTTGCCATGAGATTAAATCTCTCCTCCACCGATTTTATTATGTGCTGTGGGTTTGCTATTGCACTAACCAAGATGACATTATCTCCCTTTAATAAACTCTTTATCTCTTCTTCATATCCTCTATTGAAAAGGTGATAAGGTTTACCCTCTCTCATTGTTGAGAAAAAAATCGACTGATAGGGTTTGGGTTTTATTCTCGATATAATATCTTTTGCCGACTCTGAATTTGTGTTTGCGGGGGATTTCGTAACAACAATCATATTCGCCCTTGATGCTTGTGAACGTATATCACGCAGCCTACCATATGGAAGAAGGTGATCACTGTAATATGGTCTATCATATTCTGTTAGTAATATATCTAATGACGCATCGACATATCGATGCTGGAAGGCGTCATCCAAGATTATTAGCTCAACAGCAGGGAATAGTTTACGTATTTCTCGAATACCATTAACACGTTTTTCGCACACCGCAACAACGACATTGGAATGACGACGATATATTAAAAGTGGCTCGTCGCCTATATCTTCGCTTGTGGAACTTTCGGTTGCTAACACAAAACCTTTAGTTCGCCTACCATATCCTCGCGATAGAATAGCTATCTCATAACGCCCTTTAAGCTCGGATATTAAAAATTCTGTCATCGGTGTTTTTCCCGTACCACCAACTTTTAGATTCCCAATTACGATGGTTGGTGTATTAAAACAGATTGACTTTAGCACCCCCAAATCAAATAGAAGATGCCTAACTCTTAATACTAACCCCACTATGAGTGATACTAAATATCGTAAAATAAACATATTATAACCTTTTTATTATTTAAAATAGCAGCCAACAGTTTGCCAAAGTTAATAATTTTTGGTTAAAAACGCAAGTATCTCAAAAAAAAATAGTATATTCGCATAAAATTTTGTGTTGTATTATGATTGAAAAACTAAAAACTTGGGATACAGAGACATTTTTAGCTCTCAATTTCGATGGAGGAGCATTATTAGATGCTATTATGTGCTATTTTTCGTGGATGGGCTCATATTTCATACTAATAATTTTCTTTTTATTTCTAATGAAAAGAAATAAAGGAATAGATTATAAGCATATTGGTATTATTGTACTCTTTTTAGGTTTAATTGTTCTTATGGCATCGTTAACATCGGGTTTCTTCAAGCATTTTGAGACCACTGGCTTTTTGAAAGACTATGTTCAAAAGCTACGACCATGCTATAATCCCAACTTGGAGGGGCTTATTCATTTTCCAACCGATTATACGAAAGAAAGGTTATATGGAACGGTATCGGGGCATGCTGCTAATGGATTTGGTATAGCTATGTTTCTTGTATTAACATATAGAAAGAGATGGTTTACATATTTTGCTCTATCCTATGTGTTAATAATTTCATATAGTAGGATATACCTTGGTGTTCACTATCCTTTCGACCTTATATTTGGTACCATGACAGGATTATTATATGGTTATTTTGTTCACAGGTTATATTGTAAATATTACTTATCAAAAAATTGTTAATTAAAATATATTATCGTTATGAGTGTAGTAAATGGATTATCGCCCGAACTTGTATGGCGATATTTTGAAGAAATTACTAAAGTTCCACGTCCTTCGAAGCATGAAGAGAAAATTTTGGCATATTTAATAAAATTTGCCGAAGATAATGGTTTAGAATATAAGCAAGATGATATTCAAAACATAACTATCACGCGTCCTGCAACAGAGGGACGTGAAGGAGATGCTACTGTTGTATTGCAAAACCATGTGGATATGGTGTGTGAGAAGAACAGCGATGTGGAGTTTGATTTCTTTAACGACCCAATAGATATTTATATTGATGGTGAATGGTTAAAGGCTAAGGGGACAACTCTTGGTGCCGATTGCGGTATAGGTATGGCGTTGGCTATGGCAGTACTTACAGATAAAGGTATATCTGTGCCAAAAATTGAGGCACTTTTTACGGTTGATGAAGAGACAGGTTTAACAGGTGCTTTTGAACTTGGTGAGGATATGTTGACAGGTAAGTATATGATAAACCTTGACTCCGAGGATGAAGGTGAAGTTTTTATTGGCTGTGCCGGAGGTATTGATACAGTTGCAACCTTTAATTTACTGAAAGAGCCACTTAATGAGAATTTTGCATGTGTGTCATTAGAGGTGAAAGGGCTTAAAGGTGGGCACTCTGGAGATGATATAAACAAAAATTTAGCAAACTCAAATATTATATTATGTCGTTTCTTATTCTCACTTACCGAAGAGTATCAACTTGTTGATATTTCGGGTGGAAACTTGCGAAACGCTATTCCTCGCGAAGCAAGTGCTGTGATAGCTGTCAACAGGGAGAAAGTGAGTAATATTATAGATATGTTTACAGATTATGAGGCAACTGTGAAGGCTGAATATTATAAAAGTGAGCCCGAAATAAAACTATCAGCAGTTGCTAATGATTGTGGACAATCGGCTATTGCAAGTGCTATAGCGAAAAGTGTTATTAGTGCTGTTGTAACAGTTCCAAATGGAGTGCAGGCTATGAGTCAAGATATTGAGGGGTTTGTTGAAAGTTCTACTAACCTTGCATCTATTAAAGTTGTTGATGATGCCATTGAAGTTGTTACGTCGCAACGTAGCTCAATAGAGAGTAAGAAGATGTTTATTGCTGCCCAATTAGAGAAACTTTTCACAATGTATGGTGCAGCGGTATGGCATAGTGATGGCTACCCGGGGTGGACTCCAGCTCCTAAGTCAAATATACTTGAGTTGTTTAAAGATGAGTATCGTTCTCTGTATGGTAAAGAGATAGCTGTTAAGACAATACATGCAGGCCTAGAGTGCGGGTTAATAAATAAAAAGTATCCTAATCTTGAGATGGTATCTGTTGGACCAACATTAAGAGGTGTTCATTCGCCAGATGAGCGTTTAGAGATAGCAACCGTTGATATGGTGTGGCAACTACTTGTTAAGGTGTTAGGAAAGGTGTCGAAATAAAACATTCGTTTCGTGAGAGTGTCGTTGATAGAGATTATAATTAAGGTGGAGACATATATCTTTTTACCGTTGTTGGTATTAGGTTATCTCTCATACTATATATCACCTAACTTTATAGGTGTTTTAGGGGTTATTGGTATGTTGATGCCTATTATAATCTTTATCAATATTATAAACTCTATATATTGGATTGTGAAAGGGCGAGTGCGTTTAGCCATTTACACCTTGATAGCTTTATTAGTGGGCTTAGGGCAAATATCTTTAATCATGCGTTTCCCTGCTTCTGATGCTAAAACTAACGATGGTGAGAAGCTAAAGGTAATGAGCTTTAATGCACGAGGTTTTAAAGATGATGCTTTTCGTAGTTCAATGAGAAAAAGTATTCGAGCCATTGACTCAATGGATATAGATGTAGTATGTGTGCAGGAACTTCCATCAAAAATGCATAATAAGATGTTTCTTATTAAGGGCGCATTTATGAAATACCCGTATTCCTATATTCATAAGGTTAAGAGCTCTATATACAATG
>CAYIZU010000115.1:0-6534 GCA_964367795.1 uncultured Rikenellaceae bacterium
CGCTCGCTATCGCTCGTTTAGGACAATTCACAAAACAGAGTTTTGCGAATTGCCCAAAAGAGACCGCCTCGAAATAATTCGAGGCGGCCTCCATAAAACCTGAATTTCGCGAATGATTAGAGCCTATTCCAACTCAATCATAACACACCCTTTGGGTACAGACTCTCCTACAGATACATTAATCGATTTTATCGTTGCACTCATAGGAGATGATATGATATTGTCCATTTTCATAGCTCCAAAAAGCATCAACACGTCACCTTCACAAACAGACTCCCCAACATTAACCTTTATCTCGATAATTGTACCAGGTATAAATGATGTAATATGTTTAGGATTATTAGGCTCCCAACCACCTCTATTACTATATTTACCCACCATACGTTCGGTGTAGAAGGTTCCACTCTCGAGAGGTACCTCAATATACTCTTTATTATCTTTCATACCTCTATTATAATGGAATTACACCGTGCTTCTTCTTAGGTTGCTCAACAATTTTATTCTTAGAAATTTTAAGAGCGTGCTTTAGATAGTTACGTGTCTCTTGTGGCGTTATTACTGCATCAACATATCCGCGACCAGCCGCCACATAAGGATTTGCGAACTTCTCCTTATACTCCTCAATTTTTTGAGCGCGTACGGCATCCGGGTTTTCTGCATCTTTTATCTCTTTAGCGAAGATGATATTCGCTGCTCCTTCAGGACCCATAACGGCTATCTCTGCATTTGGCCATGCATAAACAAAATCTGCGCGTAGGTGTTTAGAACTCATTGCGATGTAACCACCACCATATGCCTTACGTAATATAACAGTTAGTTTTGGTACTGTTGCCTCACTATATGCGTAAAGTAGTTTTGCTCCATGACGAATAACTCCTGCATGTTCTTGATCAATTCCGGGAAGATAACCCGGTAAGTCCTCAAGGGTTACGATAGGTATGTTAAAGGCATCGCAATAGCGAATAAAACGTGATGCCTTATCTGAAGAGTCGCAGTCTAACACTCCTGCCATAACATTAGGCTGGTTAGCTATGAAGCCAACAACCTCGCCATCAATACGTCCATATCCAACAACGATATTTGCGGCATATAGCTCCATAACTTCAAGGAAATCGCTATCATCAACAAGAGCCATTATAACCTCCTTAACATCATATGGTTTAGTTGGGTCTTCGGGTACTATATTAGCTATATCATACTCTTTTTTAGGCTCAGATTTAGGGAAATGTTTTGTTCCATCACTGTTATTTGCTGGTATAGTTCCTATTAATTTACGTATTTGACCGAAACACTCCTCTTCGCTCTTTGAAAAGAAATGCGCATTACCTGTAACCTCGCAATGTACACGTGCACCACCGAGCTCTTCTGCACCAATTTTCTCTCCCAAAACTGTTTCAATGACACTTGGGCCAGTAATAAACATTTTTGAGATGTTGTCAACAACAAATACATAGTCTGTAAGTGCAGGAGAGTATACAGCACCACCCGCGCAAGGACCTAAGATGACAGATATTTGAGGTATAACACCACTTGACATTGTATTACGATAGAATATCTCACCATAGCCTGCAAGAGCATTTACTCCCTCTTGTATGCGTGCACCGCCAGAATCATTAATGCCGATAATAGGGATTCTCATTGATAGGGCATAATCCATAACTTTAGCTATCTTTTTAGCGTGATTAAGTCCTAATGAGCCACCATAAACGGTGAAATCTTGTGCGTATATAGCAACCGGGGCACCGTTAATTGTTCCTGTTCCTATAACAACACCGTCGCTGGCTAATGTTTTATCAATCATTCCAAAATCGCGGCAGTCATGTTGGATAAATGTATCATACTCAAAGAATGAACCTTCATCTAAAAGTGCGTCAATACGTTCTCTTGCTGTTAACTTACCTAACGATTTCTGCTTGTCAATGGCACTTTGTCCACCGCCAAGAGCTATCTTCTCTTTTTTTTGTTGAAGTTCAATAATCTTACTATTTTCCATAATATATGTTTTTATAATTCCTCCATTTTATCTGTGCTAAGTATAAATACGCACAAAACGACACAAAGGTAGTAACTTTTTCGTAATAACCAAAAATTATTTACGTAAATTATCTATTAAATTTGTCAACTCCACAAACTGATTTACTGATAGTTGCTCTGGCCTCATAGTGAAAAAAGGATGGTCAATATTGGTTATGCCAAAAGCACCGCCTACAGTGTTTCGTATCATCTTACGTCTGTGTAGAAAAGTCTCTTTTACCACTCTCTTAAAAAGTATCTCGTCGCAATCTAATCTCTTAGTGTTGTTACGTGTTAGGCGAATAACGGCACTGCGAACCTTTGGTGGAGGATTGAAAACACCAGGCTCTACTGTGAATAGATACTCTATATCGTAGTATGCTTGTAGTAGAACGCTTAAAATACCATAATCTTTTTTCCCGGGTGGGGAGGCAAGCCTAAGAGCAACCTCCCTCTGTATCATGCCCACAGATTCGGGTACTAAGTCTTTGTATTCTAATATTTTAAAATATATTTGTGAGGATATGTTATATGGGAAATTTCCAACCACATTAACCATCTCTCCATTAAACATCTCCTCGAGATTGAATTTTAGAAAGTCGCCATAAATAAGTTGTGGTGTTAGTGAGGGGTAGTGTAGGTTAAGGTAGTCAACACTTTCGCTATCCACTTCAGCGGCAAATAAATTTAAATCACCTCTCTCCAGAAGATATTTTGTTAATACCCCTGTTCCGGGCCCCACCTCTAACGATAAAGGTGTTGATTCAGCTTTTACGCTGCTTGCTATGCGTTGAGCTATTGACATATCAGTTAAGAAATGCTGCCCAAGATGTTTTTTCGGTTTTACGTACACTTTGAAATATCTTTAGTTAATAAACTCTTTATAAAAACTCCATAGAACAACTCCTGCTGCTACCGACACATTCAAAGAATGCTTCGTTCCCGATTGTGGTATCTCAATACCCACATCGCATATGTCGATAACCTCTTGTTGTACACCATTTACCTCGTTGCCAAGGATGATAGCATATTTCTTATCCATTTCAGGAGTGAAATTATTAAGCGGTATAGCTCCTTCAACCTGTTCAATAGCTACTGCCGTGTATCCATTGCTTTTAAGTTTTTTAACTACATCAATGGTCTCTTTATTATACTCCCATTCAACAGTTAGCTCGGCTCCTAAAGCCGTTTTATGTATCTCTCTATTGGGAGGAGTTGCACATATGCCACATAGGTATATCTTTTCTATAATAAAAGCATCTGCAGTACGGAAAAGCGAGCCTATATTGTTTAAACTCCGTAGATTGTCTGCAACAATTACAACGGGCAATTTAGCTAATTTCTTTATTTCAGTTACAGATACTCTTTGTAGCTCTTCGTTAGTTATTTTGCGCATGGTTAGTTCTTAATTTTAGTGCAAAGATAGCTATTTTATATTTATTCCTATAATAATTTTTAGAATTAATACTCTCGTAAAGATACTTTTGCCATAAAATTATAATCTAAAATTTACAGTTATGAAATATTTTCAAGGTGAAACAATAGAGGGCACTATTGATAGCGAAGATATAAATCTTGGTGAGGTTGATTTCGCAATATGGATATATAAACATATTAAATCTCCTATTGTTATAGAAAAAAAAGAGATGACACTTGATGACAACGGAAATTATTCTTTTGCTATAAGTAGTGAAAAAACAAAAGATATGCCACTTGGTAGGTATGTTGTTGAGATGGTTGTTGCCGATGATTCAGTGATTATTGGCAAAGCAAGTGCTTTTGAATTAATAAGTAGTGTATCTAAAGGAAGTTTATCTTATGGGGATTGTGAATATTAAGCTAAGTAAGCAGGCAGGTGATAATGATAGGACTATAGGTAGGGTGCATCTTGATTTTACCAGAATTGGAAAACAAGGCGACAGTGGTTTTAACTCTTATATTCATGTGAAGTATTCACCTAATGCCGATGGGTATCCAATGAGTGATACCCCAAATAGGTATATTGGTACCTATGTAGACCATTTAGTTGAGGATAGTGATAATCCATCATACTATAAATGGGTGAGATTAGAGGGTATACAAGGAGAGAGTGGTGAAACGGGGTTAGGTATCTCGTCTGTCACGGAACAATACTATCTCTCATCATCTAAAATAGAGACAATAGACGGGGAGTGGCTTAATGAACCGCTGGCGTGGAGCAATGGGAAATATATGTGGCGCAGGCAGCTAATAGTATACACTAATGATAATGTACAGCCCACGTTACCATACCTTGATAGCTCGTGGGAGGCTTTCGATGGCTTTGATGCTGAATTAAGAGAGTATGCTGAAGCTAAGGCAGCTCAGGCTCAGGTAGCGGCTAATAACCTTATGACCGCAACGACCGATGCTATGCGTGATGGGTTAATATCTGAAGTAGAGAGGCAAAATATTATTCTGGCACAGACCGCGGCGGATGCTGCTCAAGCTGCTGCTGATGCGGCACAGAATGATATTAATGGAAACACAGATATATTGAATAGGTATGTTAGTGAAACCGATGCACATCTTCTGAATATAGATAATAAATTATTGGGGTTGGAGTCGCAGGTGGATGGTTTAATACAGTCTTTTACAGGTGATTATATTCCAACATTAACCAATGCGCCAGCCAGCGAGTGGGTTGCAATAGGCATAGAGGAACTTAAAAGGCATGAAGAGGATATATTCAATCGCCTTGAAGGTGATACTATTGTTAATACATATAAATTTGTTAATATTGATGGCGCATATCAATGGGTGCTTCTATCAGATAGTCAGGCAGGGTTGGCGCAGCAGACGGCTGAACAGGCAATAACGTTGGCAGGAAGTAAGTCGCAAATTTTCTACTCTAACAACTATCCAGCGGAGTATAGGCAGAATGATATATGGATTGATGTTGACGATAGTATAATGTATGTGGCTATAAGGGATAAAGGTGTAAGCTCTTCTATTGGTGATTGGCTGGCTGTTGATGATGCAATGTATCGTATAGCACAGATGTCGAATGACCTTGTTATATCTGTTGAGGATAAGGTTAAATATCGCGATATATATTACCAGATAGTCAATGAGTATGCTATTTATAGTCTTGACGCAACAACATATGATGTAGATATTAGTGCTCTTACATCTGCAAAGAATACACTTATAAACTCATTTGTTAATGTGTATGATATACTGCTGGTGGCAAACGAAACCAATGACACTGCTATTACAGTTGCGCAGCGCGAGACACATAATATGCTAACTTCCGACTATTATGCCGAGCGTACCAAATTTGCGACTGCTATATCTGAAGTAATAACAAAAGGGCACTTGAATGGTATTCAAATAGGTGGTGTTAATATGCTTGATAACTCTATTTCTTTAATTTCTAATGGAGTGTCAGCATACGATACAATTGCAGTTGAACAATATCGTTTAGGTAATAAATACTCTTTTGCATTTGATGCCGTTGAGGTGATGGATATTGGTGTGACAGCATATATCAGAGTATATACTTCAGATTATACATATGATAAATATTTTTACGGTAATACCGTTAACGATGGGGGCAGGAGTAGTGTTGTTGCAGATATCACCCTTTCGCAATCTGCTACTATCACAGTTGGTATTGTCGCGGCAGATAAGGCAACTGCATTGGGAAATTATAATATAGCTAAGTTAATGTTTGAGATAGGTAGTAAACCGAGTGCATGGAGGTTGTCGGAAAATGATATTGTTAATAATTATCAAAGTTATTCAACTGATATAGCAACAACAAAAGCATCGCTTGCAGAGCAGGCTGCTAATGCTACTACTGCACAGGCGAAAGAGGAACTGTCGTCTGCAATAGCGGCACTTGATAGTGCAAAGGCAAATGCTGATGATGTATATGACAAAACATTAATTGATGGTAAAATAACAGCCGCTGAGTCGTATGCGTTAGAGAAAGCTAACGAAGCGCAGTTAGCTGCTATTGAAAGCGCAACAACAACCTCTAATGCTTACGCAGATGGGATTGTAAGTGATGAAGAGGCGCGAGCTATTGCTGATGCAACAAATAAGGCTAACGCTGCACAAGCTGCTGCAGAACAAGCGGCCCGTGATATGGTTGCAAATGTTCAAGTGGGAGGGGTTAATTTATTTAATAACTCCAAATCGTTTTCAATCACCGTTTCAACTTTTTATCGATATTTTCCATCCCGAAATATTAAAAAAGGTGAAAAGTATTCATTTGCTTTTGATGTCGTTAATGTTGCAGAAGGTGGTATCAAGGCGGGCTTAAGAGTATATTCCCCGACATATTCGTATGCTAATACATTTTATGGTAATATTGCCAATAATGGTGAAAGAACATCTGTTGTATTTGATAAATTTGTTAATAGGGATGACCTGATAATGATTCCTGCATTCTATTCGTTTGATGGAGAGTCGATTATTGGGGATGTCTCAATAGCTAACATAATGCTTGAATATGGGAATAAACCGAGTGCGTGGCGTGAATCGGAAAATGATGTT
>CAYIZU010000116.1:0-2744 GCA_964367795.1 uncultured Rikenellaceae bacterium
TTCAACGCTTCTAAATGGGGTGAAAATTATTATTGAAACAATTGGGAGCCAGAAGGGGTTTTAGGGACAGTTTTTTACAAAATTCATGTCCCTAAAGCCCCTTAAAAATAATCAATTATTTGTTTTTTCGAAAAAGTTTTGTATGTTTGTATTTAAAAAAGACGGTATTCGTGCGAAAAGTTCAAATTAGTAATAATGCAGAGTAGAACTCATACAAGACGAACAGGTTGATAATAGCGAACGCAACAACAATATCGGTCGATAAATTTAAACTATTCAATTTAACATAATATAAATTATGATGCATTATACTATAGAGAAATAATTTTGTAAATTCGCTATAATTAACTAATTTTGTCTGCATAAAATATACTATCATGGCAAAATTTACTCATTTACACGTACATACGCAATATTCAATATTAGATGGCGCATCTAATATAAAGAAATTAATGGAGCGAGCTATCGAATTAGAGATGCCTGCTATTGCAATTACCGACCATGGTAATATGTTTGGTGTTAAACAATTTCATGAAACGGCCCAAAAGCTAAAAATTAAACCAATATTAGGCTGTGAAGTATATGTAGCGCGTAGAAGTCGCCATTTAACCGATGAAAGAATTGACAGAAGTGGCTGGCATTTAATACTTCTAGCAAAGAATAGCAATGGATATCATAATCTCACTAAAATGGTATCTTACAGCTGGTTAGAGGGTTTTTATTACAATGCGCGTATAGATAAAGAGCTTCTGGAAAAATATCATGAAGATATAATATGTTGTAGTGCATGTTTAGGTGGCGAAGTTCAACAACACATATTGAATGGAAATATTGAGGAGGCTGAAAAAAGCGCGCTATGGCTAAAATCCATCTTCGGAGATGATTTTTACCTTGAATTGCAGCTACATAAATCTGGAAATAAGGTATTAGATGAAAAAACATATGATAGTCAAGTACTTGTTAATAAAGAACTTATTAAAATTGGTGAGAAACTGAATATAAAATGTATTGCTACAAATGATGTTCATTTTGTTCGTGCCGAAGATGCAGTTGCTCATGATCATCTAATCTGCTTAAATACAGGAAAAAGCCTCGATGATAAAGAGAGAATGCGCTATACCGGTCAGGAGTATCTTAAATCAACAGATGAGATGCTCGAACTGTTTCATGATAACCCAGAGTTAATAAATAATACGCAGGAGATAGCTGATAAAATAGAAATTTACTCACTCTCCCACCCCGCTTTCATGCCCGATTTTCCTCTCCCCGAAGATTTTATCATTGACGTAGACAGATTTAAAACAGTTTTAATAAACTCTATAAAACAACGTATTACGGCAAACCCGGATATTGCTCAAGAGGCTGAAGAGGTATGCTCTCTTATTGAAAAAAGCGCTACTGAACCCGAAATATCTGATTTAATACTAAATAGCAATAGAATATGGAGTAAAGAGTTAGATTTACCAGAAAGACGAGCAATAGCAAGACAGTACATATACTTAGAACATATAACATTTGAAGGCGCAAAGGTTCGATATGGTGAAAATATGAGTCCCGAAACACGAGAAAGGATAGAATTCGAGCTATCTACTATTGAGAGAATGGGATTTCCTGGATATTTTCTTATTGTTTGGGATTTCATTGCTGCTGCTCGTAATATGAGCGTATCAGTTGGACCTGGCCGTGGTTCTGCTGCCGGTTCTGTGGTAGCTTATTGCCTAAAAATCACAAATATAGACCCGATAAAGTATGACCTACTATTTGAGCGTTTTCTAAACCCCGAGCGTATATCAATGCCCGATATTGATATCGATTTCGACGAGGATGGCCGCGAGGAGGTTATGAAATATGTTGTTAATAAATATGGGGCTGCACGTGTTGCACACATCATCACCTTTGGTAAGATGGGAGCAAAGAATGCAATTAGAGATGTTGCACGTGTACAGCAACTCCCCCTTGACGAGAGTAATAGATTATCAAAATTGGTACCGGAAAAACCGGGTACTACCCTCGCCGATGCATATAAAGAGGTGCACGAACTTAATGCTGAAAGAGATAGTTCAAATCAACTTATCAAGAACACTTTAAAATATGCCGAAACCCTTGAAGGCTCTGTTCGTCAAACAGGTGTACATGCATGTGGCATCATCATTGGCAAAGATGACTTAGAAAATTTCGTTCCAATGTCACGTAATAGTGGCACAGAGCTTTCCGTTGTTCAATATGATGGTCATTATGTTGAAGATATAGGGCTCCTTAAGATGGATTTTCTGGGACTTAAAACACTCTCAATAATTAAAGATGCCGTTGAAAATGTAAAGCAATCTAAGGGGATAAATGTTGATATTGACAGTGTAAGCCTTGAAGACAAGCTAACCTTTGAGCTATACTCTAATGGTAATACCACGGCCATATTTCAATTTGAATCACCGGGGATGAAAAAGCATCTACGCACTCTAAAGCCCAACAAATTTGAGGATTTGATAGCTATGAATGCACTATATCGCCCAGGCCCTATGGAGTATATTCCATCTTTTATTAATCGAAAGCATGGTAGCGAAGAGATAAAATATGATATTGATGATATGGAGGAGTATCTAAGCAATACATATGGCATAACGGTATATCAAGAGCAGGTAATGCTTCTATCGCAAAAACTGGCCGATTTCACTAAGGGGCAAGCCGATACCCTTCGTAAGGCAATGGGAAAAAAACAGAAAGAGGTTCTTGACAAGATGAAAGGA
>CAYIZU010000116.1:2754-6532 GCA_964367795.1 uncultured Rikenellaceae bacterium
CTAAAGGCTATGATAGTAAGGTGTGTGAAAAGGTATGGAAAGATTGGGAGGCTTTTGCGCAGTATGCCTTTAACAAGTCGCACTCAACGTGTTATGCCTATGTTTCTTATCAAACGGCGTACATGAAGGCACACTACCCTTCTGAATTTATGGCGGCTGTGCTAACACGAAATTTTTCCGACATAAAGAAAATATCATTCTTTATGGATGAGTGTCGAAGTATGGGATTAACTGTAAAAGGACCAGATGTTAATCGCAGTAGGATGGAGTTTTCTGTTGATAATGACGAGAACATACGTTTTGGACTATCGGCTATAAAGGGCGTAGGTACTGCTGCATCGGAGGCTATAATTTCTGAACGAGAGAAAAATGGAGACTATAAAGATATTTTTGATTTCATAGAGCGTATTGATAACCGCACAGTGAGTAAAAAAACAATCGAAAACCTTATTCTTGCCGGAGGATTCGATTCGTTAGCTACTTTTCATAGATCCAAATTTATGGTACAAGCAGAGGGTGAAAAGATTACATTTCTTGATAAATTAACGCAATATGGTGTTTCGTTTCGTTCTGAGAAGAGCGATTCGGTTCAATCGCTATTTGGAGGCTTTGAGGATACTGCAGATATGATAAAAAAGCCTGATTTACCATCAGAAACGCTACTTGAATGGAGTGCTCTAGCTACACTAGCTAAAGAGAAAGAGCTTATTGGAATGTATGTTTCCTCACACCCTTTGGATATATATAAATTCATTATTGATAAACTCACCAACATGCAACTCATACAGTTAGAAAATGTTGAGGAGTACAAAGAGAAAGATTTCCGTGTTGCGGGAATGATTAGCGGGGTTCAAATAAATACAGCTAAGAATGGTAATCAGTATTGCCGTCTAACTGTTGAGGATTATAGTGGCTCGTATGAATTTGCTTTTTTTAGAGGTGATTTCGATAAGTTTAGGAACTATTACCATGAAAATAGTATGATTATGCTATCGGGTAAAGTGACACAACCCTACAAGGATGCTCCTTACTCGGCTAAGGTATCAACTATAATGTCCATGCAAGAGGCGAAAGAGAATTTGATAAAAAAACTTATTATTCAGCTTGATGTGGCAAAAATAACGGATGAGTTAGTATCGGATTTTGAAGCTTTATTTACAGAGAATAAGGGCGATATTCCGCTCTATTTTGATATTTACGACACTAAGAGCGGTGTCAAGGTTTTAATGCAGTCTAATGGCTTTAAATTAGATATAAACAATCAATTGATTAGTATGCTAACGGCAAATAATATAAATTATAAGTTGACCTAAAAACAAAAAAAATATTTTGCAGTTAATAAAAATTATCATATATTTGCAGGGAAATTGAGGAAGTAAAACATTATAAATTTTTTTAAATAATTGAGATTATGGCATTTCAAGTAACAAACGAGAACTACAAAGAGGTAGTTGAATCGGGAAAACCAGTAGTAATTGATTTTTGGGCTGAATGGTGTGGACCATGTAAGATGATTTCTCCGATTGTTGATGAGTTAGCAACAGAATATGAGGGTCGTGCAGTTGTAGCTAAGTGTGATGTAGACTCTGCTGATGAAGTAGCTGCTACTTTTAAAGTGAGAAACATACCAACAATCATCTTTATTAAGAATGGACAAGTTGTTGACAAGCAAGTTGGTGCAACAACAAAGGCAGCTTTAGCAGCTAAAATTGATTCTATACTATAAGGTATTAAACTAATAGTAAATGAGGCTGTCTCGAATTATTTCGAGGCGGTCTCATTTTGATTTTACAAGATTTTAAACGCCTCGTTGCTTGTCCGCTTTTCTAACTTGCTTTAACATTAAACCTACTCAAACTCCACAGGTCTTTGCATTGATACATTTTTAACATGGTAAAAACTATTCACCAGCCATATTAAGGGACAACTTTTTAGGATATGTTTGCAGTTGCTCTATTGAATATATCCTCAAATTTCATAATCTCACTTTTTTTATATATCTTTGCAGGAAGAAAAACATTAAAAATAATATAATGACAGAAAAAATAAAGGTAGGTATTACCCATGGAGATATTAATGGTGTAAACTACGAGATAATACTAAAGGCATTACATGATGCTCACATATGCGAAATATGTGTTCCTGTGGTGTATGGAAGCAGTAAAGTTGCTGGCTACTATAAAAAGCGCAATTCTGAGGTTGCGGGATTTAATTTTAATATAACTTCAACGGCAAAAAATTTATCTTATAAACAACCCAATTTAATTAATTGTTGTGATGATAATATAAAGATAGATATGGGGCTGTCAACACCCGAAGCAGGAAGGCATGGTATTGAGGCGCTAAGCGCGGCGATTGCTGATTTGAAGGATGGTTTAATTGATGTTATTGTCACATGCCCTATCAATAAGTCTAACGTGCAGTCGGAGAGTTTTAACTTTAAGGGGCACACTGAATATTTCGCAGATAAATTTGAAGGTGGTCAGCTTATGTTCATGGTGAGTGAAAATTTAAAAGTTGGATTTGTCACTAATCACGAACCTATTAACGAAGTATCCTCTAAGATAACTGAAGAAGCTGTCTTCAATAAATTAGCTATAATACATAAATCTCTTATAGCCGATTTCACAACTACCAATCCGAAGATAGCGGTTCTGAGCTTAAATCCACATGCCGGTGATAATGGTCTAATCGGTAATGAGGAGGAAGAAGTTATTATACCAACACTTAATCGTGCTCGCGAAGAGGGCATTGATGTATTCGGTCCCTTCTCAGCAGATGGGTTCTTTGCATCTGGCAACTATAAGTTGTATGATGCTGTCCTTGCTATGTATCACGATCAAGGAATGATACCGTTTAAGTCGATAGCGGGCGATGAGGGTGTTAACTACACTGCTGGCCTATCTATAATTAGAACAAGCCCTGCGCATGGTACTGCCTATGATATTGTGGGTAAAAATAAGGCTAATCCTACCTCGCTAAGATATGCTATATATAACGCCATAGATATTTTTAGGAGTCGTACAAGATATGCCGAGGCAACAGCTAATCCTCTACCGTTTTACTCTAAAGATACATGGGGAGGAGATCAATCGGCAGCGGATTTACCGTCTGAAGAGTCACAAGAATAGCAATGATAGAGTTAAAAGATATACACAAAAGCTTTGGCTCTTTAGAGGTGCTAAGAGGAGTATCTCTCTCTGTTAATAAGGGAGAGATACTCTCTATTGTAGGGCCAAGTGGTGCGGGTAAAAGTACTCTTTTACATATTGCTGGCACTTTAGACAATGCAACTTCAGGTAGCGTTGTTATTGAGGGGGTTGATATTACGAAATTATCAGATAGTGAAATGTCACTCTTAAGAAATAAAAAAATAGGTTTTGTGTTTCAATTTCATCATTTACTTCCCGAATTTAGTGCCATAGAGAATGTTATGCTGCCTGCTATGATAGGAGGTGCAAAGCGTTCAGAGTGCGAGGTGCGTGCTAAGGAACTTTTAGATATGTTATCTCTTAGTAGAAGATACTTACATAAGCCATCACAACTATCGGGCGGAGAGGCACAAAGGGTTGCCGTTGCTCGAGCAATGATAAATAATCCTTTGGTCATTCTTGCAGATGAACCAACAGGTAATCTTGATACTGTTTCTCGCAATGAATTACATAAATCTCTTTTATCTTTACGACGTGAGACAAATGTTACTATTATAATGGTAACTCATGATAATTTCCTTGCAAAAGGAGCTGATAGGGTTGTAAAATTAGTTGATGGAGTAATA
>CAYIZU010000117.1:0-961 GCA_964367795.1 uncultured Rikenellaceae bacterium
CGAGTGCCTACCTCCTAAACGGCACTCGCTCGCTATCGCTCGTTTAGGACAATTCTCAAAACAGAGTTTTGCGAATTGCCCTAGCGAGCGAACGCCATTTATGAACTGCCCCCCCAAAAAAAAAATAGATTGATGCAAAAAGGGCAACCTCACTTGGCTGCCCTTAATAGTCTTATTATTTTCTTAATCCTAATACTTTGATTAGTTCCCTGTATCTCTCAATATCAACTCTCTTCAAGTAATCTAATAGACTTCTACGCTTACCAACAAGACGCAATAGCGAACGTTGAGTGTTGAAATCTTTAGGATTCACTTTCAAATGTGCCGTTAAATGGGCGATACGGTACGAAAATAACGCCACTTGGCTCTCTGGAGAACCTGTGTCGGTATTAGACTTTCCGTAGGTGCTAAATAGCTCCTGTTTCTTCTCTGAAGGAATGTAGCTCATCTTAAAAAATTTAATTAGTGTTTAACGGCTGCAAAGGTAGTAACAATTTTTTAATTTGCAAAATTTATTATCTGAAAAACTTACGCATCCTGTCAAATATATTCTGCTCACCTCTTCGTTTTGTTGTGTTAAATGACCCTTTCGAGTTTAATTTCTCAAGAAGTTCTTTATCCTCTTTATTTAATCCATTAGGGATATGTATATCAACCACGGCAAGTAAATCACCAACTCCATAACCATTAATATCTGGAACACCTTTCCCTTTTAGTCGTAAAACCTCACCTGCGTGTGTCCCCTTATCAATCTTTATCTTTGCTTTTCCGCCTACAGTTGGTATCTCTACCGTACCACCAAGCACAGCCTCTGGAATTGTTAAAGTTAAATTATATATTAACTTATTACCATCTCTCATAAGTTGTTCATCAGGTATTTCATCAATAACAATTAAAAGATCTCCACTGATACCTCCCTGTCTTGCAGCATTTCCTTTGCCGGTAACCGATAACTGCATAC
>CAYIZU010000117.1:971-6518 GCA_964367795.1 uncultured Rikenellaceae bacterium
TCTGCCTCTGTAACTCCCTCGCCTCTGCACGTTTCACATTTATTAATGATAATTTTACCAGTGCCTCCACAAGTAGGGCAGGGCTGAGTTGTTTGGGTACGACCAAAGAATGTGTTAACAACCTGCGTTACATAACCACTTCCATGGCAAGTTCCACACTCTGCATAGGAGTTACTATCTTTTGCACCCGTACCACCACAAGTGGCGCAAGAGACCATTTTTTTGATTTTTAACTTTTTATCACACCCTTTAACTACCTCTTCAAGAGTAAGGGGTAGTGTGACACGTATATCTGATCCGCGGTTTACACGCTGCTGCTGCCTGCTACCTCCACCGCCAAAGCCACCAAATCTGCCACCAAATATATCTCCAAACTGCTCAAATATATCCTCAACAGAGAAGCCGCCGCCAAAGCCACCAAAACCTCCGCCGTAGCCACCAGAGCTACCGCTCATTCCTGCATGACCAAACTGATCATACCTTGCCTTTTTGTCAGGATTACTAAGTACATCAAAAGCCTCGGCAGCCTCTTTAAATTTATCCTCTGCCTCTTTGTCGTCTGGATTCTTATCGGGATGGTATTTAATAGCAGCCTTTCTATATGCTTTTTTTATCTCATCGGCAGTAGCCGAGCGTCCCACACCCAGCACCTCATAATAATCTCTTTTACTCATTTCTTATCTATTTGTTTAAGGGTAGTCTATTCGCCAATTACCACTTTAGAAAAGCGAATAACTTTATCGTTTAGTTTATACCCCTTTTCGATAACATCTATAACTTTACCTTTCTTGTCGTTATCCTCTACTGGAAATTTAGCTATTGCCTCATGTAGGTCAGTATCCAGCTCATTACCCATAGCATCTATCTCTACGACACCTTTGCTGCGTAATAAATCACTAAATTTCTTACTTATTATCTCCGTTCCTGTTTTCACCGAGTCTATATCGTCACTCTTTTTGTTGGCATCAACAGCACGTTCTAAGTCATCTAATATGGTTAGTACACTTTTAATAGTCTCCGCGCCAGCTGTACTTACCAAATCCATCTTCTCCTTAAGGGTGCGTTTGCGGAAATTATCAAATTCTGCAGAAAGGCGAAGATATTTATTCTGCCATTCTGCCGCCTCTTGTGTCAAATTGTCAGTTGCCTCCTCTATTGGAGCCTCAAAATTGCCCTCTGCCGTAACATCCCCTGTATCTACACTCATCTCTTTTTCAGATATAACTTCCTCTTTTTCAGTCTTTTTACTTTTATTGCTCATTTTAATTATTATTTCTTTTGATAGTTATTCTCCAATTAATATACCACGAGTATACTAATTCTACTCTTCGATAATAACTATTTTCTCAATAATGTCACCACGACGGATATCGTCGATAACATCCACTCCGTCGTAAACCTTACCAAAAACAGTATGAACACCATCAAGATGCGATGTATTGTTGCGGCTATGGCATATGAAAAATTGTGAACCTCCCGTATCACGTCCAGCATGCGCCATAGATAACACTCCTCTATCGTGATATTGATTTCCACCACTTGTTTCACACTTAATTTTATATCCAGGACCTCCGACACCTGTTCCTTGAGGGCAACCCCCTTGAATAACGAAATCTGGGATTACTCTATGAAAAGTAAGTCCATCATAAAACCCTTTTAGTGCCAGTGAACAGAAGTTTTCAACTGTTCCGGGAGCATCTTGCTCAAAAAACTCTACTTTCATAACACCTTTAGCGGTGTGTATCTCTGCTTTTCTCATAATTTATATTTTTAGTTAAACTTTTGTCTCTTTATCTCGCGTGCCTCAATACGTTTAGCTTTACGCTGTCTTCTATTTTCTCGTACCCTATTTATATACTCCTTATATTTCAATTTAAAATCAGCCCACGTGTCGAAATCCATGGTGAAGTATACGCCAATGCCATTATCTTGCAATCCTTGATTTTCATCAAATGTATCAATCGTCTTAGTGAATGCCTTAAGCGATATATTTCGGGAATTATTTAAAACCCATGTGATAAAGACATCACCTGAGATACTCCGAGCATTGTCCGTCAAGGTATTGGTATTATCCATGAAATTATAATTGCCCGTTACATCAATAAATATCCTATCACCATATATAGGAGCTGAAAGGTCGATACCCACCTCACTCGAAGTCATATCACTAATTGGTAGGTAATTAATACCGAAATTGAATTTCTCTGTTGAGAAGATATTACTAATCTGTGTAGAGAGGAACTCAATACCCGTGGTTGTTGCCCCCTGCTCTAAGTTAGACGCTCCTAACGTGCTATTAGTTGGGTAAAAACTATTAGACAATAATAAATATACAATCTGTGTAGATATTGCCTCTTGTGTATTTAGTACCTCTTTTAGTGCGCTGCTCTCTTCAGGTCCAACATCTGGAGTCTCAATCCCTAATGTAATATCAGGGTTTAAGAGACTTCCTCGCAAGCTAAGAATACAATCCACATTTACTCGCCCACCTTTTGTTGCCTGTTCAGTGTGCAGAATAGGCGCTAAGGATGCCTTTACAGGATATATTGCATCAACGTTAATTATCGCATCCAGAGGATCTCCTGACCAACGCATCCACCCTCCATTTTTTATATTAAAAGTTTTATCTAATAACGTAAAGTTTGGAAGTATGAATCGGTATGTTCCTTGGTCTAAGACATAATCGCCATTAATATCAAATACCTCATTAAAGGGCTCTATATTAATACTCATTACACCCGTTCCGTTCGCCTTCAATGAACTACCAGATACTGGATCCATAACTATCTCCGTCTCTAATAGAGGTGTGATTTGCAAATTCATTTTTATCTCTAACTCGGCACTGTTTTGGCTTCTTTCGCGTTCTCTAAAGAGGCTCTTTTGTACGGCTATAGTATCTGGTTTGGCAAATTTAATAAAACTTGCCTCAGATAAGTTATTCTCTCCAAGTGGTAAGAAGAATGTTGAACGCTTAGATGGATAAGCATTAATATCTAATATTATTTTGTTTCTATCTCCATCAACAACAATACTTCCTGCGGTGTAAACCTTGCCATAATATAAGGTATTCTCTTTTGTTGTGGTATTAAGCCCGAGTAAATCGTTGGTGTTAATGGTGAAATTATATTTTACTTTCTTATATCTTTCATTTGTCATATATGCGTCAATAGTACCTTTCCCGCCCTCGGTATCCTCAATGATGCCCTCGCGCAGTGAGTATTGGTTATCATTTATATCCGCTATACCTGATAGATTATACTTCACATTTGTCTCTGTAATTACAGCCTCAACAGATGGTATTTTTACCACTCCATTTATCTCCATATACCTCTTAGGATTGGAAACTGTAACATCAATATCCGCAAATCCTTTAATATCATGTGCTATTACAGATAGGTACGGTGCCACCGATGCGATATTGAAGTTTGGTATTTTAACCTCTGCATTGTAGCTATTACTGCTTGTTAACACCTTTCCGCGGATAAAATTCTTCCCCTCACTTTCAAAGAAGAAACTGAAATCACGACCACCCTCTTCTCTTATTGTGTAGAAACGAGTATCTGGAACACTCACACCATTTATTGTTAAATTATTCTCAAATCGAATATCTGCATCTATATTTAAAGAGGTCTCACTACCACCTAAAAGTCCTGATGCCTTGAGGCTACCACTAGTTGCTCCTGTTATATCAAAACCCAGTCTTGAGCTAAAAAGGTTTATAGGCTTAAATGAAAAATTATCCATCTCGACAACAATTGTATCTTTTAGATTTTTAGATAACTTACCATCTATTGATAACAGTTGATTTGTAGAGGTTAATCGGAATTTGTTAATTGCAATATCTCCGCCTGATATGGTGATTTTTCCGCCGTCACTACTCCATACATCTTTATATAAACTAAGGCTTGATGGCTGTAATGATATATCATATGTCAGTTTCTTATCATTTGAGCTTACTAATGTACTTGTTCTAATAAATGCATAGGTGTTATCCTGTGGGTTACTAAATCCAAAATCTATCCCCGCCTTATTATCGCCGATAGAGCCCATGATAGAGAAATTCGGTAGGAATATAGAGCCCAGGGTTACCTCCTTTATACTTCCAAATAAATCTATACTATTATCTTCATTCTTTGCATTGAAAGTGATATCTGTAAAGTAGTTATCTTTTAATGCTATACCTTTTGATGATAGGTTAATAGAGAAACTTTCAGCTGTTGGGTTGAAGAGGAATGTAAGCCTACTTCCCTCAGCTAATGTTAAAGATGGAACGAATATAGATGCTATGTTATTAACCCTCTTAACATTTAAACTTATATGATAAAAATCCTCTAATCCTCCTTGTGCAATATGTTTCGAATCTTGTGGTCTAAACACCCTTTCCCCCTTCTCTAAAGCACGTTCAGTAAGATTAAGAGCAGGAAGATAACTATCTGTTCCTCTAATTATATATGTAAATAATTCATTATAGCTACGCGACCCCCTTAGCGACATATCGAAATACTCCGATGTGATATTTATATTTTTACTACTTTCGTTGTTTCGAGCAACAATATTAATTGGGAGTTGAGCGGTTATTGAGTCTATATCATTAATGTATGATAGCCTATCAATAATAATTTTACCATTAAGATTATCGATACTTGCCCCCTTCCCATCTGCAATAATACGACCGCTAAGAAGAGATATGGAGTCTTTCTTATTTATCTTCAATGCAGCTAAATCTCCTCGTTTAAGTTCTAAGTTAAAGTTATACGAAGGAACTGTATCTGTAAAGTCGAGCGAGCCGTTAAACTTAAAATTAAGGTTTGGGTCTATAGAGCCCATATAGCCTATAAAAGTTCTGCTATCAAGGTCGCCATCAAGCTCTATATTATTATAGTTATACTCATTGTAGAACATCTCTTTAATACCTCCCGATACCTTTACATTTGGTTCTCCGTCGATTATGTTACCATCAACATTTAACTCCAGTGTTACATCCTCTATCTTGTTATATGCGTATATGCTACCAATATTTAGCCTCTCAGTTATCAGCTTTCCATCAATATCAATACCCTCATTTTCATTGTTAATATTTAGGTTTGTTTTTACCTTCCCCCCATTATTTAATAGCTCTATATCGCACTCTGCATCGAAATTAAGTAGTTGACCTATGAGGTAGCCATTAATTCTAAGTTTGCTCGTTTCATCTATCTCTTTAGGAAGTTTTATATTATTATTAGAAAAATCATTCATGACAGATAATACAGAGCGAGGTGTTGTGATTAACGTTCC
This sequence comes from uncultured Rikenellaceae bacterium, assembly GCA_964367795.1. Lineage (GTDB taxonomy): Bacteria > Bacteroidota > Bacteroidia > Bacteroidales > Rikenellaceae > JADFUS01. The sequence continues at coordinate 6,249 of CAYIZU010000117.1, forward strand.
TAATCTCACGTCGAAAATTGAATTCTTTGGCTCCGTAATATTATAAATAAAGAAACTGCTTGATGAAATAAGGGTCTCACCTGCCGTTGCACGCTTTATATTGCCCTCCATACTAGAAACAGTACCTTCAACGTCTCCCTTGAACTCGAAAACAGTGTTCCAGCCTCTTCTCTTCAACGTGAAAAGTTCAACCGTTGACATATCAAAGGTGCTTTCATTAATATCTACAACCATCATTACACTATCAACATAATCTTGCATATCCCATTT
>CAYIZU010000118.1:0-6513 GCA_964367795.1 uncultured Rikenellaceae bacterium
TGGATTATCTTGAAGGTTAGATTTTGATATATCATCAGTATCTAACTGCTTAATACCTATACCACTCTCACCGCGAATAGACATCTCCGGAAGGGCATTTGGGTCCGAACCCCATTGATTGTTCTCTTTAATCCTAAATGAAGGATCGAAAGCCTGAAGAGCAGTAATAACATTTGTTTTTGATACTTTTAATAACTCTTCTTTCGATATCGTAATAGCATTACCCGTGTAGCTTGAACGTTTAACTGTACCATATCCAGTTACAACCACATCGCCAACTTTTACATTGTCGCGCTTTAACTTAATCTCTATTTCGCTATTAATAGCAGGAATCTTATATGTGTAAGTTTCCATACCTAAAAATGTAACTTCAAGTGTACCTCCTTCAGTTGTATTTATATAAAAACGACCTGCTTCATCGGTTATAGCTCCTACCGTAGTTCCAATTACAATGACTGTAGCGCCTACTACTGGCTTACCATCATTATCAATAACTCTACCGGTAACACTAACACTCTTTTTCTCTTCTTGTTGTGGTGCTGGTGTTGTTCTGCGTTTCTCTATCATTACCATATTATTCTCTATACGGTAGATGTAATCCACACTTGAAAGAAGTGTATTTAATGCTTTCTCAACTGTTACACCTTTGACATCAATAGAGACATTATCAAGATTCTTACTTCTCTCATCAATAATATAATTGATTCCGCTTTGTTCCTTTATTTTGTTAAGAACATGACTTAGTGGCTTATCCTTAATCTTTAGAGTAACAAGCTTTTCTTGCAAAACAATAGCAACACCTGCTATATTACTCTTTGCATGTAAATTGTTTAGGTTAGGCACAATTAGTAAAAGTGCCACCAATATTAATTGTAAAATATTTTTCATTCGATTCTTTATTTGGTTATCGTATGTATTTATGTATTATACATTTTATCTCTTATACCTGCTCTCCTTGAGAGTGATAATATTCTATTAACAAACTATTAATCTATCTATTCTCCTCCTTTCATAATTAAATAATTGCCCCTTCCCTCATTAATAAATTTGATATCGAACATATCTTCGACATATTTTGTTAGCTCGTAAAGGGTATACGATCTATCTATATTCACACTCACGGATATATCTTTTAATAACTCATTGTTATAACTGAAAGATACGCCATACCAATTAGCAACATCGTCTAAGAATAGCTCAAGTGGTTGTAATTCAAATAAGAAACTATTCTCTATCCATCCTAAATATTGTTTTGCATTTACGCTTTTTACCTTGCTAATATTATTCATGCGATGATGTGTCAATAGTTCGTTAGGTTTAAGCACTGTTTCTTTATTGTCTGCTGCAATGAAACCAATGGAACCACTAACCAAAAGAGTCTCTATATATCCAATTCTATTGGTCTTTATATTAAATTCAGTTCCGTATACCTTTATTTTTTCGTTTTCCAGCTTTACGATGAATGGTTTATTGGATTTTGTGACATCAAAGTATGCCTCTCCTTTAAGCTCCACTTCTCGACTATCTCCAACGAAGTTAATAGGGTAGCGTAGGCGGCTATTGGCATTTAATTTAACAGTTGTTCCATCGGCAAGCGTGACGCTATATGTGTATTTAGATGGAACAATAATAGTGTTATACTTTATCTTTTTAGTATTCTTATCGCCTTGTTTGTATGTAATTTTATTTTCTTTAATTTTAGAGATATTTGTTTTTTTTGTAATCTCTTGACTCACTGAACTGCTGTTTAGTTGTACCACATCTCCTTCATCAAGTACTACGACAGGGACATCACTCACTAAGTTTGTCTGTTCTGGTCTAAGCTCTTCCTGTTTCTTTAAGTCTGCATTATAAACTAATAAAGAGACAACAAATATAGCCGCAGCAACAGATATGTATTTTATTATTAATCTACGTTTACTACTCTTACGTTTTTTTAATAGCTCTATTAGATTATTGGTATGACTATTTTTATCGGCTTGTTTTATCCTGCTGAGTAATCGATGCTTTTTATCTGATTTATTAAGATGCTCTAAAAGCTTTTCCCTATTCACGCTATCAGACATGAAATTTATATATTCATTGTCTAACATCTCCATTTCTGATTTTGGTGTAGATGCTTTATATAAATTATTAGCTATTTTTTCAGCTCGTATGTATTTTTCAATATCTTTACTTATATCCATAATAATATGTTTTTTCTTCCGTTTATTATAAATCAAATGAACTGTGGTTTTTTACCGAGGGAAATGAAAAAATTTGTTTTTTGCCTCATTTATTTATACCTTTGCCCCGATTATGATTGATTATCAAAATAAGTACAGTAAAGATACATCTCTACTATTAAAGGATTTTAATGATAGAGATCCATTCGCATTTGGTTTTGTTTATAACAAATTTTATGATGAATTTCATCTGTATGCCTCTTCTCTTTATAGTAACACGATAGTAGATTCTCGGGATGCTGTTCAAGATGTTTTTTTACATATTTGGGATAATCATAAATTAAATTTTAAAAGACTCATTAACATTAAGGCATTTGTTATCATAATGCTTAAGAATCGATATAAGAATTATATTAATCATCTTGCTTATGAAGATAAATTTCATGAGTATATAAAGGATGTGGATAAAGATTTTGAGTTTGATATCATTGAAAACGAGTATTATACAACTGTAGAGAGAGCACTCGCGATGCTTCCTAATGATTCGGCAGAGATATTGAGATATTATATTGAAGGATATAATCCAGAGGAAATTTCCGAGATAACAGGGAGAAGCCTAAGAACAGTTTATAATAAAAAATCAGAGGCCATAGCTTTCCTTAAAAATAAAATATCTAAAAAGGATATGTTTATTCTAATAGGTATATTGGGAGGATAAGAATTCGTTTGCTGTGAGAGAGTTATTAATAAACTCTGTTCTGTTGCGAATTTTTTGAAACATATACTAAATATCGAAAAATAATGTTATATTTGTGGCACGTTAATAAAAATAATATTATGGATAACTTTTGGAAATCATTTCTTGCATCGCTTCTTGCCTTTGTTGTTGCGGGTGGTGCACTATTTATTTTAGGGATAATAGTTGTAATTGCATTAATATCTTCAGCTGTATCATCTATCGGTAATACTGATAGTGTGGTTTATAAGCCTCGTGCTAATACTATTCTTGTTATGGATTTTAAAACTCCTATTGTTGAATCTGTACCAGATAATCCATTATATGATGTGTTGGATATTGCAAGTTTGAAAATGCCTTCTGGAGGTTACTCTGCCCATGATGTAACAAATGCTATAAGAAGAGCTTCGCAAGATGTTAGCATTGAGGGTATATTTCTTGACTTGAGTTATGGTATAATGCCCGACTTGGCAAACCTTGAGGAGATACGTAGTGCGATAGAGCAGTTTCGCAAAAGCGGCAAAAAAGTGTATGCCTATTCAGATATATACACACATAATACCTACTATTTGGCGTCGGTGGCCGATGAAATACACATGAATCCTGTTGGTGATTTTATGTGGAACGGGTTAAGTAGTGTTACTCCGTACTATAAAAATCTTATTGATAAGTTAGATATAGATATTGAGGTGTTTAAGTATGGTAAATACAAGAGTGCCGTAGAGCCATACCTTTTATCAGAGATGAGTAAAGAGAGTCGCATGCAGAGCGAAGTTTTGCTTAATAATATATGGAATGGTATGTTAGGTAAAATATCAAAAGATAGGGATGTATCTGTAAAAGAGTTAAATGATATTGCGAACAACTTATCAGTATCAACGGCTTTAGAGGCTAAAAAGGTGGGTTTCATCGACGAAATTACCTATCTTCAGGATTTAAGCGATATTTTATCAAATGAAAAGCGATACAAGCGTGTAATGTTTGATACATATCTTGCAGCGAGTAAAGAGGTGCAAAATGCCACTAAGTATAAAGATAATGTAGAGGTAATTTATGTTGATGGTGTTATCATGAGTGGTGATAGTGACGGTCCAGGAATAGTTGGAGATAGGACAATAGTACGTAAAATAGAGCGTGCTGCGAAAAGTAAATCTGTGAAAGCTATTGTATTACGTGTTAACAGCCCCGGGGGCAGTGCTTTAGCATCTAACTTCATAAATAAGGATATTATTGATGAAAAAAAGAATAAACCAGTTAATGTTTAAATGAGAAGAAGCGCCTCAACAGGAGGAAATTATGTAGCATGTAGTGCTGATGCTATTGTGGCATCTCCTTATACCTTAACAGGTTCAATAGGGGTTTTCGGGATTGGTGCCAGTGCTGAACGTTTTATTGAAGATAAGATAGGGGTTAATTTTAATGCTGTTAAAACCAATAAGCATAGTGACATGGGGTTAATGCATCGCAAGTTAACACAACGCGAGCGAATGCATATGCAAAAAAGTGTGGATAGTGTATATGTGAAATTTGTCAACTGTGTTGCTTATGGACGTGATATGTCTTTTGATGAGGTTGATAAAGTGGCGGAAGGGCGAGTATGGTCGACAGGGGGTGCTATTGATGCAGGCTTGGTTGATAAGATAGGTGGCTTACACGAAACGGTGTTTTATGCTGCAGAACTAGCCGACTTAGGTAATGATTTTGGGATTGTCGTACGACGTTCAAAGCAAAACGATTTATTTTCAACGCTATTATCGATGCCTGGAGGTAGTGTACTATCTTTCATAGAGAGTAGGGTATTGGGAAGTGGCAAATTGTCCAAATCTTTACAGAGTGAAATTAGTATTTTAGAGAGAATGATTAATGGAGATAGGGTGCAAGCTATATCAACACTAAAGCTCAATCCAATATAGTTATTTGGTATAATTATAGCAATGTATTTCGCATAATTTAATAGATAGAGAATATGGAATTTTTAAAACTTATGCAAGAACGCTATGCTACAAAGGTTTACGATAAAAGTAAATCATTAAGTAGGGATGAGGTTGAGAAACTTAAAGAGATTGTGCGCTTAACGCCCTCATCAATCAATAGTCAACCGTGGGGGTTTACTTTTGTTACCGACTTGGCAACAAAAGCAAAATTTGCTGATGCCTCATATTTTAACAAAGAAAAGATAGATGATGCACAACTTTTGGTGGTTATCAGTAGGCGTACACCTATTGAGGCAGAGGAGCAATGGATAAGCGATAACCTATCTGAGATGGCGGTTGATTATTATGATAAGATGTTGCGTGGCCTTATGCCCGAGCAGAAGATTGCATGGTTTGAAAAACAGATATATATTGCAGTTGGTGTTATCCTTGCAGCTACTGCTGCTATGGGACTTGATTCAACTCCAATGGAGGGGATTGATAGTGCTGAATATGATAAACTCATAGGTGATGATAATTATACGTCGGTGGTTGCTGTCGCAGTTGGTCATCGCGCCGAACACGATTTTAATCAGCCAAATAATACTCCTAAAGTACGACGCAATATAGAAGATGTTGTAAGGGAATTATAATTTGGTGTAAATATTTGAAATACAGTTGATAAATGGTTTCACGAGTATTTTCATTGAGGTAACTACCCACTAAAGAGAGACCGTCTCAGATTATTTCGAGGCGGTCTCTCTTGTGGGGTATTCACAAAACTATATTAGAGCTGTAATACAATCAGTTACAACCTAATAATAGTTGTTGATTACCCTTTATTTTGGTGAGATTAAAAGAGTATTTCTTGATTATTCTTAAAACTTATGGAGCAATGTATAAACTATCTTTTACGATTTTTGTAGCGATTTTCTACAACTTTCCAGTCAAGGATATCCCACATTTTAGATAAGTGTTCCCCTCTTCGGTTTCTGTAGTCAAGGTAATAAGCATGCTCCCATACATCAAATCCTAATAGGGGGTTATAACCTCTACGAACTGGAGTTCCTCCATTTTCCTCTTGTGTGATAATCAACTCTCCATCACTGTTTTGTGATAGCCATACCCAGCCAGAGCCAAATAGCGTTGTGCCTTTCTTCTCAAACTCCTTTTTGTAATTCTCCAACGAGCCGTATTTTTCATTAATAGCTTTCGCCAGTTTGCCGCTTGGAGCCTTTTTAGGATTTGGTGACAGTGATTCAAAATACAGATTATGATTCATTATCTGTCCCGCATTATTATATATAGCACCTTTTGACTCTTTGCATATTGTCTCTAACGAGGCATTCTCAAACTTAGTTCCTTTAATTAACCTATTTAGATTGTTAACATAACCTCGCAAATGTTTTCCCCAGTGAAGCTCCATGGTCTCTTTACTTATCACGGGTTCAAGCGCATCTGTTGAATAATTAAGTTGTATTAAAGTAAATTTTTCTTGTGGTGCACTAATCATTGATTGTAGTGCCAATACTCCTATTAAGGCTATGAATACTTTGCTAATTCTTTTCATACGTTTATAATTTTTATTTATCTTAAAAAAAACACACCTTAATTGAAATAAGAGTCAATTAAGGTGTATTCTTCATTATCACTTACACTATAAGGTTGTGAAGCCCATAAAACCTGTGTATTGATATGT
>CAYIZU010000119.1:0-6512 GCA_964367795.1 uncultured Rikenellaceae bacterium
TGGTGGGCTTTAATGCCTTAAGCAGTAGTGAAATTGTGCTATTTGATGCACTTAAGGAAAAGAAAAATACACTATTCTTTTGGGATAGTGATAACTACTTCTTAAAAACTGACAATAATGAGGCTGGACTTTTTCTTAAGAGAAACATTGCACGTTACGGGGAGGATATTAATGTAGGTAGAGATAATTATCTGAATGATAAGAAAATAACTGTATTAAAAGCACCGTCGAAATCGTTAGAGAGTCGTTATGTTTATAGCTTTCTTGAGAAGTGTAGAGATATAAGAGGTGAATTAGGGGCAGAAACAGCCATTATATTAACAGATGAATCATTGCTCACCGCAGTAGTAAACTCAATACCAAATTTCGTTAAGAATATAAATATAACAGCTGGATATGAGGTGCGTTTAACGACTGCATACAACCTGATTGAGACGATTATCTCGCTGCAACAAATCGGGGACGATGAATTTTACTATAAGGATGTCGAATCAATACTAAACAATCATCTTATCATTGCTGCACTACGCAATGAAAGTAAAATTGATATGGTAGAGAGAGGCGATATATATTACAGAAGCGAACAGTTTTCTGATATTCCTCTTTTATCCAATATTTTCACGAAACATAGAGGATGGCTCTCAATTAGTGAATATCTTATGTGGATATTAAATCGCATTGCCGCTGATGGCTTAAACCATTCTATTGTGGAGAGGGAGGCACTTTATAAGTGTTATAATGCCATCAAATCACTCGTTGAAGAGTTAACAAATATCGGATTAGAACTATCAGATAAGGTATTCTTTGCTCTACTGCGTAAACATTTGAAGAAATTGCGCATTTCCTACGAAGGTGAACCATTGGTGGGGGTTCAAGTGATGGGTATATTGGAGAGTAGAACATTGGATTTTGAAAATGTACTTATATTGTCTGTTGAAGAGGATAATTTCCCGGCCAAGGGGATTGGTTCATCCTTCATACCTCATAATCTGCGCGCTGGGTACGGGTTACCAACAATACGAGATCATCAATCAATCTACTCTTATTATTTCTATCGACTATTACAAAGAGCCAAGGTGGCGGATATATCATATGTTTCATCAGGGGATGAGGTAAGTAGTGGTGAACCAACGAGGTATATACATCAATTAGAGTATGTGGAACCGCATGAGATAAAAAAATATACACTTACTGTTGACTTGGCACTTACGGCGACCTTACCGCAAGTTATCAATAAGGATGGTGCTGCAATAGGCTATATAGATGCTCTAAAAAGTGGTAGAAAAAGACTATCAGCCTCTTCGATATATGATTTTATAGAGTGTCCAGTAAGATTTTATTATAGTAAAGTAATGGGCTTAAGTGATGAGGAGGAGAAACGAGAGTTAGAGTTTGGGGCTCTTGAAAAAGGAAATATTCTTCATAACTCAATAGAAAAGTTATATACTCCTTTAATAAATATGACGTGTGAAAGTACCAAGGATGCATTGCGGCGCATAACAGATAGTAAAATTGATAGTGTTGTAGATGTCGAAATAGAAAAATGGTGTAATGGCAAAACTAACGATATAAAATCAGAAATACACTTTGGGAAAAAAAGTATATTGAAGTATATTCGTAATATTATTGAGTATGATTTACGCAGAGATGAAAAATATAGCATACACAGTTTAGAATATGAAATATCTGGTGAGAGTAGTATATTTGGAGTTAAATTTTTTGGTGTAATAGATAGAGTTGATAGAGTTGATGCAGGATATATGATTATTGATTATAAAACAGGTAGCAGCAAAAAGGTTAAAGAACTATCGCATCTTTTCGACTCAAATGAGGTAAACAACAAGCCATATCTACAATCGCTACTGTATTGTCATCTTCTTTCAAAACAGACCAATCAGAGTACCGTACCTGCACTGTATCATGTTGGAGAGATGAGTAACGTAAAATATTCACCACTTCTTATTATCCCAGAATATGGCGCAATAACAAACTATGAAATAGTAAAGGAGGGCTTTGAAAAAGAAATTAATGGGGTGATAGATAATCTTTTAGATAAAGAAGCATCTTTCGTTAGGTGTGAAGATAGAAAAAAATGTAATTACTGCAATTTCTCAACAATATGTTCTCTTTATAGAAATGACATATAAATATGTGATAATTTATTTTGAAAAGTAAAAATAAATTAGTAACTTGGTCGCATATTGTTTGTTTAATTATGAAAATTTATATTATGAGGAATTTGTTGTGTATTTTAATACTTTTTGTTACTCTGACTCTATCGAGCTGTGCATCAGTTACGATGTTGAGTAGTGCATATCCCACGAAGCCAGCAGATGCTCCTATTGAGGTATTTGTAACAAAGAAGCCATCAAAAGAGTACGTTGAAATTGCTATAATAGGATTCGGTAACGGGCATGACGAAGCAATAATTAATGCTATCAAAGTGGAGGCTCGTAAAGTAGGGGCGGATGCGATTATTATTATGGGTAGAGCGGGCTCTTTAAGTAGTGGGCATACAACTGGCAATGAGGCATCAGGACTTACTGCTGTAGCTATTAAATACAAAGAATAGCATATATTTTCAAAATTTGATTTACGATAAATCTTATATGATCGTTCGCTAAATTCATATTGTTATTCAATTTAGAGGATGTTTTTTCGTGTCTCCGACGGCTCGCTTTGCGCACTAAGAGAAATGAAATTTCTCTCAAAGAGTTTTGTCTCGTTTCCCAAAACGAGCCGTCGGAGACATTGCAAAAAAATCGGAAAAATTCGATGAGAAATCAAAATCTCATCGAATTTTTCCGATTTTTTTTGGTTTATGCGAATCCCCCCTAAAGACTATTTTTCGTATGTTGCTCCCAGTCAGAGCACGATTCATCTTTTGTTTTACATCACAAAGTTAAATATGGTGTACTTTGGGGCGAAGCCGTTAATAAACTGAATTTAACAAATTAGAATTTATTGAACAGTAACATCGTAAGTAATCTCATCATCAGTTTGGTCATTCTCAAGCTCTAATGAGTAATATTTCTTAGCCTCTGTGTCAACCATTTCAACATCATCTATTTCGTATCCAGCATGATTAGTTGTAACTGCTGTAGTAACATACTCAGGCAGGTCGTCTTTATCAATATCCCACTTAGTGTCAACCCACTCATTTTTACCATTGAAACGTGCTTTTTTCTCAATATTTTCATGCTTAAACTTAACAACTAAATAACCATCTTTATTTTCACTATCTTCAATTTGTGCTCCAGAATATCTATTAGTGATGAAAGCAGCTATTTCCGCCGGTGTAGCACTCTCCACGTCATCATCATTATCTGGAGCCACTGTTACTGAAGAACCATCGAAAGGTATCTTAATATCTTCATCATCATTGTCAGTATCAACCTCTAAGATATAATAGCTACCATTTGATGCTGTAACATATTCATCGATATCATCTATTTCATAGCTTGCATAGCTTGAACCTTCAAAAGCAGCTTGAGCAGCAGCAGTAAGGTCGCTATACTCAATCTCTGTAATAGTAGATATCCACTCGCTGTTATTTGTGAATAATACCTCTCTTTTTACGTCACCGTCAACAATTTCAACCTCAATATGATTATCTTCATCGTCTATATCAACGATATAAGCATTTGGATATTTTGCGTTAATAGTCGATTGAATACCATCAGTTAAATCCCCAGGGATAAGATCTTCATAATCTTCATCTTCGTCAGACTCTTTAATCTCTTTAACAATAACACCATTCTCCGAGATGTATACATCGGCATCCATATCATTTTTCTCAACCTCTATAACGTATACTTTATCAATATCCTTACGCTCAATTAGATCCACCTCTTCAACAGACCAACCGTTATATTCAGAGTTAGTAAGTGCATCTTTTACAGCTTGAGGCAAACTATTAAAGCTAATATCTTGGTCTGACATATGCCACTCTCCCGACTCACCAAACCATGCAGCATTCTCAGTGCTCACAGCTTTAGTTCCTCCATTATTAAAGCTCGCAACGTAGTATACACCTTTCTTCGCCCATGCAACATCTGTTGAGTTAGGATACTTCTCATTAAATGCCTCTTCTACTGCCATTGGCACATTAGTTCCCTCTCCTTCATTATCACTACATGCCGCAAATGCAACCGCTAACATAGATAGTGCTAAAAATTTCTTCCCCATAACATCTCTTTCTTTTAATTAATTAAAACTCTTATTATATTTTCTGTAATACGAATACACCCCCTGAAATATTGCACAAAAAGTATATATCTTATCCCTCAATTATTGATTTATGCTCCAAAGCCAGACCTCCCTCTGAAGTCTCTTTATATAAACTTGGAAGATCGTGACCTGTAACTCTCATAACCTCAACCACTCTATCATAGCTCACGCGGTGCTTGCCATCAGAGAATGTTGCAAAAATATTTGAATCCATAGCACGTGCTGCCGCATAAGCGTTGCGCTCAATGCATGGTATCTGTACCAATCCACATACAGGGTCGCATGTAAGACCTAAATGGTGCTCTAACCCCATCTCTGCTGCATATTCTATTTGTGCAGGCGAACCGCCAAAAAGCTGACATGCCGCCGCCGCCGCCATGGCACAAGCAACACCAACTTCCCCTTGACAACCCACTTCTGCACCCGATATTGAAGCATTTGTCTTTGCTACATTACCAAAAAGTCCAGCTGTGGCAAGTGCCTTAATAGCTCTCTCCTTTGTAAAGTCTCGAGAGTTGCATATATGATACACTACCGAAGGTATCACCCCACAAGAACCAAATGTAGGGGCTGTTACTACAACGCCTCCCGATGCATTAACCTCTGATACAGCGAGCGCATAGGCAAATACCAACCCCCTACTTTGAAGATTATCTTTATATCCTTGTGCCCTAATATAGTAATCCGAAGCTTTTCGTCTAAGACCTAACCCTCCTTTAAGCACACCTTCAGTATTAAGACCTTCATGAATACTTTGCTGCATAACCATCCATGCCTCCTCTAAGTAATCCATTATATCGCTCTCTTCATATTGCAGAACATATTCCCAATAACTTATGCCATTGCGTTCGCAGTGTGCCTGTATCTCACTCATTGTATTGTGTTGGTATATAGACTCAATACAATCTTCATCACCCTCTTCACTCTTGATAGTACCACCCCCTACACTAAAAAGTGTTATGCTATCTCTAACTGTCATATCCTCTCCAAGTGCCTCGAAAAGCATACCATTAGGATGGAAATCTAAGAAAATTTTTGGCTGCCACACTATCAAAACGGGCGCAACAGGTTCCAATACATTTAATATAGCCTTATCTGTAAAGTGACCTTTTCCCGTTGCTGCTAACGAGCCATAAAGAGTCACTCTGAATGATTTAGCATCTCTATTACCTCTGTTTAGAAAATGTTCAGCGGCATTTTTTGGCCCCAAAGTATGGCTACTTGACGGACCATTACCAATTTTGTACAATTTTTTCAATGTCTCCATATCCCAATATTTAATTAGTCACTAAACACAACAAAGATACTGCAAAAAAATGATAATATAAAATTTTACAACATAATTTTTTATTAGGACCTATTCATTCAAAAAAAGTGGGATATTCATTTTTTTGAATATCCCACTTATTATAGAAAATTTTCTAACTATTGTAAACCATATTTGCGTAATGTTTTCTTAGATAACGCACTTTTATGTATCATATAGTTAAGTGTTTTAGCCTTGAAATATGTTTGAGATGCGAAGAAGAAACCTTTTAATGGATTGTTTGTATTCCATGAGTTCTTAACGCGGTAGAATACATTTCCGTTTTGGTCAGTATATATACCTGTTATCTGCATACCATGATCATCAGTAGTTTGATAGTTGTCATACCAATCTTGACGATTATTCGCATTTACCTCGCGCTCCATTTCAACAACGTTCTTAGCACCAGCTTTTTTATCACTTTGCATTTTCTCCCATTTAGCTCTTTCGTCGCCTGGAAGGTCTTTTACATTCTCAACAACGAAAAGACAAAGTCCATCGCGATATTTAAATCCTTTCTCGCTCACATCAGCACCCCAAGCAGATGTGTAACCATTTTTTATCGCTTCATCATGTATAGCAACAAACTCATCAAGAGGTACATTCATCGATTCTCCATATATCCAGTTATCTGGCACCTCAATTATATGCATTTCGCCATAAGGTACATGTGTAAAAGAGCAGAATGAGATATAATCACTCTTTCTAAAACCAAGATATTGAGCAAATGTTTTTGGAGTATATAGCTTTCCTTCATACGTAAAAGTATCTGGCATTTTACCGAAATATGTATCAAGAATAGCATCGAACCCCTCTCTCCACACGGTTGTTAATTTCTTATTTTTGTTTTTTATAATAGCATCAGCATATGCTTTAAGCACCGCCCATATCTCACCAAACACATTTACATCATATCCATACTCTAAGCCCTCGTACACTTCTTGAGGAACGATACCATATCTATCAATAGCATCAA
>CAYIZU010000120.1:0-6452 GCA_964367795.1 uncultured Rikenellaceae bacterium
TGTAACATCCGATATCCATTAATCGCTTAATGTTTAACTGAACAGTAGAACGTAACTCACCCTCTACTTTATAATCTGCAAGGATACCACGGATAGCAGAAACCTGCTCATCACTCCAATCCTTAACTTTTATGTTCTCGTCAATTCCTGCCTGACTAAGTACAGAACGAGAGGTACTTAAACCGATACCGTAAATATAGGTAAGACCGATAACTCCCCTCTTATTTTTTGGTAAATCAACACCAACTATACGTGCCATAATCTCTCAACTTTTGTTTTTAATTGATTAATAAATAAATTAACCTTGGCGCATTTTAAACTTAGGATTCTTCTTACAGATAACGTAAAGACGTCCTTTACGCTTTACTATCTTACAATCCTCACTGCGCTTCTTAATAGATGCTCTTACTTTCATACGTCTTTTAACTTTTTTCGTTGTCGTATGTCGCTCACCTTCGTTCATATATGAAATTATCGACATTCTACTCTTATTCGAATAGAACCAATCAATATCTCAAATTTCAGCCCGGCGGCTTCATTAGTTAATTAAAGTAGTTACTTATATCTAAATGATATTCTCCCCTTAGTTAAATCATAAGGAGACATTTCTACTTTCACCTTATCCCCTGGTAGAATCTTTATGTAGTGCATACGCATTCTACCCGAGATATGTGCAGTAATAATATGACCATTATCTAATTCCACTCTAAACATTGCGTTAGAGAGTGCTTCGATAATTACGCCGTCTTTTTCAATAGCAGCTTGTTTAGCCATAATTTTAATTTGTTATGTTGTTGATAAAATCAAAAGTTGATAACACATCTGGTGACTCCGAACCTATTGCAACCGCAAGTTCAAAGTGAGCAGAAGGTTTTCTGTCCTCGGTACGAATCGTCCAGCCATCCTTTTCGTAAACCACCTCTTTTTTACCTATATTTATCATAGGCTCTATACAGATAACCATTCCCTTTTTTAGTAGAGGTCCTCTTCCTTTCACTCCATAGTTTGGAATTTCTGGTTCTTCATGCATCGTAACCCCGATACCATGACCAACTAATTCCCTAACTACAGAATAACCATTTCTCTCTGCGTGTTGCTGAACAGCGTGTGAAATATCGCCAACGCGGTTACCCACTATTGCCTTCTCCACCCCAAACATAAGAGCCTCCTTGGTGACTTTTAAAAGCTGTTTAAGCTCCGATGAAATCTCACCCACAGCAAAAGTGTATGCTGTATCACCATGGAACCCCTTCATATTTGTTCCGCAATCTATAGAGATAATATCTCCCTCCCTAAGCTCTCGATGTGATGGCAACCCATGCACTACCTCTTCGTTCACCGAAGTACATAATGTATAGGGAAATCCACCATATCCAAGGAAGCCTGGAACCGCTCCGTGACTACGAATATACTCCTCCGCAATTCTATCAAGCTCTAAAGTAGTAATACCTGGCTTAATATATTTTGCTAACTCTCCAAGAGTTTTTGAGACGAGAATATTATTCTCTCGTAGCAGCTCTATCTCCTCCTCTGTCTTTAATCTTATCATAATTGTTTTACCAATTCGATTTTATCTTCCCTTTATTTTACCATCCTTCATTAAGCCATCATAATGACGCATAAGTAGATAGCTCTCTATCTGCTGAAGAGTGTCAAGCACTACTCCAACAAGAATTAACAGAGATGTGCCCCCGAAGAACATGGCAAATTCACGGTTAATACCGAATTTCTCCACAAAGGTAGGTAAAATTGCGATAATAGCCAAAAAAATCGAGCCCGGTAGTGTTATTCTTGTCATTACTGCGTCGAGATAGTTCATTGTGCTCTTGCCTGGCTTAACACCTGGAATAAAACCACCATTTCTCTTCATCTCTTCACTCATATTGAGAGGATTAACCGTTATTGCAGTGTAGAACCATGTGAAAAGTATTACTAACAAAGCAAATAATACATTATACCATAATGATCCGTAAGCAAAAATAGCTGCAATACCAGATGTAGCCTCAAAACGACCGAATAACATTGGTAACATCATTAACGCCTGCGCAAAAATGATAGGCATAACTCCCGCTGCATTAATTTTCAACGGAATATACTGACGTGCGCCACCATATTGACGATTGCCAACTATACGCTTAGCATATTGAACAGGGATACGACGTGTTGCTTGTACAAGAGCTATCGTTGCTGCTACAATAATAAACAGAATAAATATCTCAACGATAAGCATTATCAAACCTCCTGTCTGCTCAGTAAAACGAGTGTTTATCTCCGCAATGAATGCAAAAGGTAAACGTGCGATAATACCAACCATGATAATAAGCGATACTCCATTACCAATACCCTTATCTGTAATCTTCTCACCAAGCCACATAACGAACATGGTACCTGCGATAAGAATAATTGTAGATGTGATAGTAAACAGAATACTTGAAGAGCCTAAAACAAATGCTCCTGAACCTAACTGTGTATATAGGTTAGCTATATAAGCAGGTGCTTGTATTAGTAAAACTACTATTGTTAGGTAACGGGTCCACTGATTAATCTTTCTACGTCCACTCTCCCCTTCGCGCTGAATCTTTTGGAAATATGGAACCATAATACCCAAAAGTTGAATAACAATCGATGCCGAGATATATGGCATGATACCTAACGCGAAAATTGAAGCATTACTGAATGCCCCTCCAGAGAATATGTTTAATAGACCTAATAGACCATTATCAGCAGTTTGCTCCTGTAATGCCGTAAGGGCAGTAGGATTGAGACCTGGTATGGTCACAAAACTACCCAAACGATATATTAATAGAATTCCTAACGTATAGAGTATTCTATTCTTTAACTCTTCAATCTTAAAAATATTCTTAATTGTTTCGATTAATCTTTTCATCGAACTAAATATTAAAGTGTGGTTACTGTTCCTTCCTTAGCCTCTATAGCTGCTACCGCGCTCTTAGAAAAAGAGTGTGCTGTAACATTTAACTTAACTGTTAATTCGCCCGAACCAAGAACCTTGATTCTGTCTTGACGACTGATAACACCAAACTCCAAAAGAACCTCAGGAGTGATATCTATGATGTTATACTTCTGCGAAAACTCGTTAAGTAGAGATAAGTTTATCGGCTTATTAACAATCTTATTATTGTTTTTGAAACCAAATTTAGGTAGACGACGCTGTAATGGCATCTGACCTCCCTCGAAACCAAACTTACGTGAGTAACCCGAACGCGACTTTGCTCCCTTATGACCACGCGTAGATGTACCTCCGCGACCAGAACCCTGACCACGACCAATACGCTTCTCTGAGTGTGTAGAACCTGCCGCTGGTTTTAAATTACTTAAATTCATCTTCTATATCTATTTATAGATTAAACAACTATTTAACTTCTTCAACCTTAACAAGGTGACGAACTTTCTCAACCATACCCATGATAATAGGTGACTTATCGTGCTCAACAGTACGATTCATCTTTCTTAATCCAAGTGAGTCAAGATTAGCTTTTTGCCTTTTAGAAGCTCCAATACGACTTCTAACTTGTGTTATTAATATTCTCTCCATTATCGTAAAAGATTAACCGTTAAACACTTTGCTTAATGATATACCTCTCGTCTCGGCGATAGTGTAAGCGTCACGCATTTCAGCAAGAGCATAAATAGTCGCCTTCACCAAGTTGTGAGGGTTAGACGAGCCCTTAGACTTCGCAAGCACGTTATGTACTCCAACAGTCTCAAACACTGCACGCATCGCACCACCAGCGATAACTCCAGTACCGGGTGCTGCAGGCTTCATAAGCACTACAGAGCCTCCAAAACGATACTCTTGCTCGTGAGGTATTGTACCCTTAAGAATAGGTACCTTAATTAAATTCTTCTTAGCATCTTCAGCCCCTTTAGCTATAGCGACAGCAATATCATTCGCCTTACCAAGTCCAAAGCCAACTATTCCATCCTCATTTCCTGATACAACGATAGCAGAGAAGGTGAATGTACGTCCTCCTTTTGTAACCTTTGTTACACGTTGGATGCTCACAAGTCTATCTTTAAATTCAAGATCACTTGTTCTTACTTTCTTTATGTTAGGATTCATCGACATATTTTTTAGAAATTAAGGCCGCCTTCTCTGGCAGCTTCAGCTAATGATTTAACTCTACCATGATATAGGTAACCATTTCTGTCAAATGCAACAGAAGTAATTCCTTTTTCAATAGCACGCTTCGCTACTAACTTGCCAACAGCCGTAGCAGCAGCAGTCTTTGCAAGTGATGCCACCTCTGCAGCTATCTCCTTGTCTTTTGTTGAAGCAGCAGCAAGTGTTACTCCTGATATATCATCAACTAATTGTACATATATATGTTTATTGCTTCTGAACACCGTCATACGAGGTGACGACGCAGTTCCGCCAACTACTTTGCGGATACGCTTCTTTATGCGCTCTCTTCTTTCAATCTTTGTAAGTGCCATATTCTATCCTTATTTAGCGTTAGCAGATTTACCGGCTTTACGTCTAAGAACTTCACCCACAAAACGAATACCTTTACCCTTGTACGGCTCTGGCTTACGAAGTGAACGAATCTTAGCAGCATACTGCCCGATAAGTTGTTTATCAATAGATTTTAGTGTTACTATAGGGTTACCTTTCTTTAGAGTAACAGCTTCCACAGATATTTCAGCAGGAATGCCGATATGAATATCATGCGAATAACCAAGGCTCAACTCTAAAATATTGCCATTAACGTTAGCTTTGTAACCAACACCTACAAGTTCTTGCTTTATCTCAAATCCAGTAGATACACCAACAACCATATTGCTGATTAGTGCACGATACAGCCCATGCATCGAACGATGACGAGGCTGATTTGTTGGGCGAGTAACGCACAAAACATTCTCCTCAATAGTAACTGTTATATCAGAATCCACTTTCTGAGATAAAGTACCAAGAGGACCTTTCACGCTTACCACATTTCCCGGTAGAATAGTAACCACTACTCCGGCTGGTAAGTTTACAGGTAATTTTCCAATTCTTGACATTTCTTAAATGTTTAATAGATGTAACATAATACTTCACCGCCTACATTCTCTTCTTTAGCCTTCTTGTCGGTAATAACACCTTTAGAAGTCGAGACAATAGCTATACCAAGTCCATTTAAAACTCGTGGCATATCTGCTACAGAAGAGTACCTCCTTAAACCGGGACGGCTTACACGTACCAAATTCTTAATTGCTGGCACCTTAGTGCGTGGGTGATACTTAAGAGCGATTTTTATCTTCTCATGCCCTTTTTCATCAACCTCAAACTTGTATGCCAAAATATAACCCTGATCATGAAGAATACGAGTCATATCTTTCTTAATTCTTGAGCTGGGAGCTTCAACCACCTTGTGATTGGCTTTCACAGCATTTCTAATCCTTGTTAGAAAATCCGCTATTGGATCAGTCATTGTTGTATAAAATTAATAAGTTTAAAAAAAAAATTACCAACTTGCTTTTTTAACACCAGGTATAAGACCAAAAGATGCCATTTCTCTAAATTGGATACGGCTGATACCGAAATCTCTCATGTAACCCTTTGGACGTCCTGTAATGCTACAGCGATTATGTAGACGAATAGGGTTTGAGTTCCTCGGTAATTTGGCAAGACCTTCAAAGTCTCCAGCCTCCTTAAGAGCAGCCCTTTTAGCAGCATATTTAGCTACTAACTTTTGGCGCTTAACCTCGCGTGCTTTCATTGATTCTTTAGCCATAAATGCACTCTAAATTATTGATTGTTAGACTTAAATGGAAGACCAAACTGTTTTAATAAAAAGCTTGCCTCCTCATCTGTTTTTGCTGTTGTTACAAATGATATCTCAACTCCAAGAATCTTTGTCACCTTCTCAATATCTATCTCAGGGAAGATGATATGCTCTTTGATACCTAACGTGTAGTTTCCACGTCCGTCAAGTTTAGCGTTGATACCTTTAAAGTCACGTATACGAGGTAAAGAGATACGAACTAATCTCTCTAAGAACTCATACATCTTAACATCTCTAAGAGTTACTCTAACACCAATTGGGTTGCCTTTACGTAACTTAAAGTTAGATATATCCTTCTTTGAACGTGTTATAACTGCTGCTTGACCTGCAATAAGCGATAATTCCGCTGCTGCAACATCAACCAATTTCTTATCTGCAACTGCCTGTCCTATACCTTGATTGATAACAATTTTTTCAATACGAGGACACTGCATTACACTTTTATATCCAAATTCTTTAACCATAGCAGGGACTATTTCCTCCCTATATTTGGTTTTTAATGAAGCTACTACCATTATTTAATTTCCTCCCCAGATTTTTTAGAATAACGTACTAATTTTCCTTTATCATTCAATCTGCGTCCGATTCTCGTTGGCTTACCGCTCTTAGGATCTATCAGCTGCAAATTTGAAATATGAATGGGTGCTTCCTGCTTTACAATTC
>CAYIZU010000121.1:0-6451 GCA_964367795.1 uncultured Rikenellaceae bacterium
TCTCTCGGATATGTTTTCTCCTTTGGTTGATAGCTATAAAGATTTGACATTTATTCGTAAACTGCTAAAATCTTCCGCTATCAGCTGGGTCAATGAATGTAACTATGCAAAAAAACCATCATACAAACAGCTGATAAAATTAGATGATGAGTTTCGTTTTAACTATCAAGCAGAGATTAAGCAGCTATTAAATAGTATCTACTATCTAGATGCCTATATATCTCTTGCAGGTGTTGCTCGTGAGCGTAATTATAACTTTGCAGAGGTTGTTGATAGCAAGGATAATATGTTGCATATTAAGGAGATGTATCATCCGTATGTGCCAAATGCTATTTCTAATTCGGTTAGTCTTGATGCCAATAATAATATTGTTTTTCTTACTGGGGCAAATATGGCGGGGAAATCAACTTTCATGAAGAGTATGGGTATAGTATTGTATCTTGCTCATCTTGGCTTGCCATTACCTGTTGGTAGTATGAAATTCACACCAAAGAACGGACTTTATACAACCATCAATTTGCCAGATAATATGAGTATGGGCTATAGCCATTTTTATGCCGACGTTCTTAGGGTGCGCAAAGTTGCAGAGCACATTAGCCGCGAGAGTAATATTATGATTATTTTCGACGAGTTATTTCGAGGTACAAATGTAAAGGATGCTTATGATGCAACGGTTGCTGTTACTGAGGCGTTTGCATCAAATAGAAGATGTACACTTATGATTTCTACGCATATTATTGAGTGTGGAGATGTTTTAAAGGAGAGATGCGATAATATTAAGTACTTATATTTACCAACCATTATGCAGGGAGATAAACCTATATATACCTATAAGATAGAGGAGGGAATAACTTCTGACAGGCATGGCATGGTTATCATAAGAAATGAGGGTATCATTGAGATGCTAAATGAGAGATTTGCTAATAAACAGGCATAAGAATATGAAATTTATAATAGATAAACAGACACTTTCCGATTTAAATATATTAGGGAAATATAGGAGTAATTCGATTTTTAGCCTTTTTGGCGGTACAAAGTCAATTGGAGGAGAGAAAAAGTTAGAGGAGATGTTTTTAAATCCTCTAACTTCGCATGAAGAGATAAACGAGCGTGCAGCTACTTTTAAACTTTTTGAGAAGAATAATATTGACTTACCATTTGATAATGATGCTTTCGAAAGGGTAGAGTATTACCTCTCCGCGGTATCTTATAGGTCATATAGTGGCGCAAGGGCGAGTGTTTATGTGAATAAAGCGTATGAACTTGTTGCAGCAGATAACAGGATAGAAAAACTAAGAGAGAAGATATTTGATGTAATAGAGTTTCTATCGCAGATTGATAAATTTATTTTAATGCTTTCGGAAGTGAAAGATAAAACGAAAACATTTATCAATCTTGTTGAGAGTTCCCAATCAATCATAAAGCGCAACGAGATAGCTAAGTTTATTTCTTCATCAAAAATTGATAGTGAGGCATCACTTAAATTAAATGATTTAGCTCGATTAGATTATCTTTTACGCTATAAATATAAGCATGCATTAGAGGAGCTTTTAGAGATATGTTACACTATTGACCTATACTGTTGTGTTGCTAAAGTATCTCGTGAAAGAGGGTTTTCTTATGCGAAGGCTCTTGCTGCGAAGCCTAATGAGGTGCTACTTGATGCCAAATCCTTGGGACACCCACAACTTAAAAAGGCGGTGACAAACGATGTGTTCATTGATAGTAATAGTAATGTTATGTTTCTTACTGGGGCGAACATGGCAGGAAAATCTACTCTTATGAAGTCGGTAGGAGTGGCATTGTATCTGTCTCATTTAGGCTTTCCAATAGCGGCTGCGGAAATGACATTTACTATTGCAGATGGCATATATACCTCAATCAATGTATTAGATAACTTAAATATGGGGTATAGTCACTATTATGCCGAGGTTGTAAGGGTAAAAGAGGTAGCAAAAGGTGTAACAGAGGGTAAGAATTTATTCATTATATTTGATGAGTTATTTAAGGGTACGAATGTAAAGGATGCGCATGAGGCAACAACCGAGGTGTCAAGGGCTTTTGCGCAATATAGAAATTGCTCTTATATTCTTTCAACACATATTATCGAAGCCGCGCATGACTTGAGTAAGATTGATAATATAAACTTTGTTTATTTACCAACTGTGATGAATGGTAAAATCCCAACTTATACGTATAAGTTGGAGCCTGGGGTAACAGAAGATAGGCATGGTATGATGATTGTCCAAAATGAGCGTATTGTCGAAATTATTCGAAGAGGCAGCAATAAATAGTTGATTCTTAACAAGGTAATGTGGTAAAAAAAGTAGACCGTCTCGAAATATTTCGAGACGGTCTACTTTTTGTTAAGTTTTCGGTATAGCTCTTTATAACTCAAATTTTATAGCCGTTATTTATTTTTTGTTTTTGTATAGTGCGTCAAATTTCTCAAAGTTTGACATCATGCTTGATGACTCCTCGCGAAGAGAAAAATAGATTGAACGAAGAAGAGTTATTGTATTGATATCCTCTTTGTTAAGTTCGTGAGCTTTTACGAGGAATGGAAGAGCTTGCTTTTTAATCTCATTTAACTTCTTATACTTAGCTTCTAAGTCAACAGTGGTATTTTTCTTTCCCACAAGGGCATTAATTTCACCGGCTATTCCATCTGCAAGGATAGAGTAACTATAGCCAAGATTATAGTATGCTATGAATGATTTAGGATCTAAGTCAATTGCAATCTTATATGCCTCGATAGATTTATTTATTTGTCCCATTTTCTCATAAGCAACACCTTCTGCTATATATAAAGCAACATTCTTAGGGTCACCCTCTTGTGCTTGCTTAATGTATGGTATTATCTTACTTGGGTCCTCCTTAGTACGGATATAGATATCAATAAGTGATTTCATGATATCTTGGTTAGTAGGGAATTTAGCAACGCCCTCCTCGTAAAGTTTTTTAGCTTTATCAGTATTACCTAATCTATCTTCGCTGTATGCAAGATAGTATAATACTTCACCATCCTTTAGTTCATTATTTGCAACTAATATATCAAGATATTTCTTAGCCTCTGAAAATAATTCACCCTGCATAGCACAAACAGATGCGTAGTAGTAGCTTTCAAGATATTTTTCATCTTTAACATCTGGATTTTTCTGCAGTTCGGCAGCTTTAACGGCATACTCAATAGCTTTTGCATGCTCTTTAAAAGCTAAGTGGTTCTGCATATGTATAAGGTATGCATTAATAACAACTTTCAACTGTGGAACAACCTTTTCTGCTAACTTCTTGTCAAGAGATAGAGCCTTTAATAACACTCTCTCATACTCATTAAGTGCGTCAGGATAAATAGGTGATTTGTCAAAGAACATAGCAACTTTATCATCCATATCCATATAGACATCAACATTAGGGTACTTGTAAATCTTGTACTGTCTTCCTCCTACTGTTTCTATTGGTATAGCAGTGGCATTTGTAGGCTCTTTTAATGCCTCAACTACCTTAGCAGCCTCTTGGCCAACATAAAGCTGACGAGTATATGCATAGTAAGCATCGTTAAGAGCTAAGGCATACTTCATCCAAGTATTAGCTTTAGTCCCTTTTTTAGGGTGCTCGGTTGCAGCTCTCGCCTTGTCTAATTTAATTTTCAACACTTTCGGATTCACCGGTGCTGCTTCTTCAGTAGGCGTTGTTTGTGCCCACATTGTTGTTGTTGATATAACTGTCAACAACAGGACTAATAATTTTTTCATAATTTAAACACTTCCTTATTATCAATTTTATTAAAACGTTTTATATCTTTAAATAGTACGCGGGGAACCTATATTAATAATATCTTAACAAATTCTACTGCTCTTCCTCGGTTCTCTCCTCTTCATGTTGCTCCATTGCCCTCTCAATCAACGTATCTATGTTGTTTGATTCAGGAGCTTCAACCATTTTTTCGCCATCGGTTACAATTGCTTCGGTATCTATCTCCTCCTCCTCATTCTTAGGAACAGGGATTATGGATGCAATAGAGTCACTCCCTTTAAGGTTAATAACTCTAACACCTTGAGCCGCACGACCAGTGACACGTATATCTCCCACTGGAATACGTATTGTCATACCCGACTTATTAATAATCATTAAGTCATCGTTGTCGGTAACTTTTTGTAGAGCAATAAGTTTACCTGTTTTTTCTGTTATCTGTATAGTTTTAACACCCTTAGCTCCGCGGTTTGTGATGCGATAATCTTCAATAGATGTACGCTTACCGTATCCATTCTCGGACACCGCTAAAATCTCCACATCGGCCCCAATAGGAGCTGTTATCATACCGATAACCTCATTGTTACTATCTATATCAATACCACGCACACCTTGACTATTACGACCAACCGAGCGTACTGTTTTCTCGTGGAAACGGATTGCTTTACCCTCTTTAGAGGCAAGTAGCATTTCGCTATTACCATCCGTTAATACGGCAGATAATAATTGGTCTCCCTCCTTAATAGTTATTGCATTAACACCGTTAGAACGAGGACGAGAGTACTCCACTAATCTTGTCTTTTTAACAATGCCAGCTTTAGTTGCCATCACTATATAGTTGCTGTTAACATATTCTGGATTATTAAGTTGCTTAACATTAATATATGCACGTACTTTATCGTTCGGTGTGATTTGAATAATATTTTGCAGTGCGCGCCCCTTAGAACTACGACTACCCTCAGGTATCTCATAAACCTTTAACCAGAAGCATCTACCCATCTCCGTAAATAGTAGCATGGTATTATGCATCGTAGTAACGTATATGTGCTCAATGAAATCTTCATCGCGCGTTGCACTACCTTTAGCACCAACGCCGCCACGCCCCTGAGTGCGATACTCCGTCAGTGGTGTACGCTTTATATATCCCATGTGAGATATTGTTATAACAACCTCTTCATCGGCATAAAAATCCTCTGGATTAAACTCTTCGGATGAGTAAATAATCTCCGTTTTTCTATCATCACCATACTTATCTTTAATCTCGATAAGCTCCTCTTTAATAATATTCATTTGAAGGGCAGTATCGCCTAATATAGTAGTATAACGCTCAATAAGCCTACACTGCTCTTCATGTTCACCCGTTATTTTATCTCTCTCTAAACCGGTTAGAGCGCGCAGCCTCATATCAACAATAGCGGCGCTTTGTAGCTCGGAAAGATTAAAGTTGCTCATTAACTGCTCTTTCGCCTGCTCAACATTATCTGAACCACGTATAATAGCTATTACTCTATCAATATTGTCTATCGCTATAAGTAATCCTGAAAGTATGTGTGCCCTCTTCTCTGCTTGAGTCAATAAATATTTCGTACGACGAACAACCACTTCATGACGATGTTCAACAAAATACTGTATCTGCTCTTTTAGATTTAAAGTACGTGGGCGACCATGTACTAAAGCGATGGAGTTTATGGGGAAAGATGTTTGTAAATCCGAATACTTGTATAACATATTTAGCACTACCGATGAAACGGCATCAGATTTAAGCTCAATAACGACCCTTACACCTTCACGAGATGACTCGTCGTTTATATCAGATATTCCATCAATTTTTTTATTGTTAACAAGTTCTGCGATTTTTTTAATCATTTCGCTTTTGTTAACCATATATGGCACTTCAGTAACTACAATACGCTCTCTACCATTACTTCCAACCTCAATTTCAGCGCGTGAACGCATAACAGCACGTCCGCGGCCTGTCATATATGCTTGACGTACACCCTCATAACCATATATCATAGCACCTGTTGGGAAATCCGGCCCCTTGATATACTGACATAAATCTTCTATTTCAAGTTCAGGATTATCTATATATGCACAGCAGCCATCAATTACCTCTCTTAGATTATGAGGTGGCATGTTTGTCGCCATACCCACGGCTATACCGTTAGTTCCATTAACAAGAAGAAGAGGCACACGTGTTGGTAGCACTTGAGGCTCCTTCATCGTGTCGTCAAAGTTATTATCGAAATCAACGGTTTCTTTATCAATATCAGCCATTACTTCCTCTGTGATACGCTTCATGCGAGCCTCTGTGTAACGCATAGCAGCAGGGCTATCGCCATCCATTGAACCGAAATTACCCTGGCCATCAACAAGCGTATATCTTAGCGACCAAGGTTGCGCCATACGTGCCATTGCATTATACACCGACGAGTCGCCATGAGGGTGAAATTTACCTAACACGTCTCCCACTATCCTTGCCGATTTTTTATGTGGCTTGTCAGCATGCAGACTTAATTCATTACTCATATCGAAAAGTATCCTACGATGTACCGGTTTCAATCCATCTCTTACATCTGGGAGTGCGCGCGACACTATCACTGACATCGAATAGTCGATATACGCGCTCTTCATTTCATCCTCAATATTAATTCTAATAATTCTCTCTTCTGTCATATAATTTAAATTTGACGCTTTT
>CAYIZU010000122.1:0-6426 GCA_964367795.1 uncultured Rikenellaceae bacterium
TTAGGACAGATAATTTGTATATATCAGTAACACAAAACAATAATCCATAGCATTTCTTTCACCTCATTTAGGTTTAAACACTTGTAAATGGGGTGAAAATTATTATTGAAACAATTAGGAACTTTAAGGGTAGTTTTTGCGAAGCTCCTGTCCATAAAGCCTCTCTCGCCTCATAAAAAGGCTTCACGACACCATTTATCACCATTATAGACTTTGTGAAAATTTTCTTTTTTAAGAGACAACTATCTAAAAGCCCTTAATTTTATGATGCTTATAGGTAATGCAACAAGGAAGCCCACAAGCATTGCCACCTGCATCATATACCAATATTCACTACTCCAGCAATCAATATTATCTATTCCACGCATGGCATATATATATAGTGCCATACAACCATATACTCCTATTTGCCAAAATGTTATTGATAATATATTGAATTTAATAGCTTTTATAAGTAAATCTTCATTATGCGCTCTATGTAGTGACCTTATAGTTATATACTTAAAAAGCAGACCAAAGAGTATAGCTAATATATACTCAACACCCCATGTTCCAAATATCAAACTTCCAAATATGGTTATTGGTATAAATATAATAACAATCTCACCTATTAAATTGGCTATCAAACAACCTGTACCGCAATGCAAAGTTGATAATATTGTGGATTGCACCTTTGAAAAACTTGCAGTGTTGCTACTCTTTGGCCTATCTGTGTTGATACTACACATATCATTCATATTGGTAATATCGCCACTGTTACATATATCCTCGATACTTTTGTCGCTACCACTTACCATCTTCACCATCGCCTCTTCGGTTGATTTTTCTGATTTATTTCGACCAAAAAGAAGATACGCTATTAGCGTCAATAATCCACCCCATAGAGCTGAAAATATCCATACTATATTCATTACGGGAACCTTCTGCGGATTCCTACGTAAATCAAAACCTATGATTATTGCTGTTATTGCTGCCAGTATTAATGAAAGTGATGCTAAATTTCCCATACCTATCTTTTAACGATTATGATTAAAGCGTTTCTCTTTTTTTCTGTCAATGGCACTATTACTCGGGAAATATAGTTCATCTAACTGCTTAACGCATCGTTTAATATCCTCCAAAAGTAGATTTGCAAGGTCCATACCAGTACCCTGCCTTACAACAATACGCATAACAACAACATCCTCCATTGCAGCGGGCATCGTATAGGCTGGAACTTGCCACCCTTCAACATGTAATGCATCTGAAAGGTCGTATAGCGTCCAATTACGTTTAACGTCAGGCTTTAGTGTCCACGCAAATAATGGATTTGATAACTCCGCGCTTACCATCTCAAAGATTCCCATATCCTCAAGCCCTTTGCGAAGAATTGTACAAACATCTAAACATGCCTGCTGAATAGCTCTATACCCCTCCATGCCTAAACGAATAAATTGATAGTATTGAGCTAATACCTGGTTGCCAGGACGAGAAAAATTGATTGATATACTTGGCACTTCGGCTCCTAAATAGTTAACTGCAAAATTCATCTCTTTGGGCAGATATTCTTTATCGCGCCAAACAACCCATCCAACACCCGGGTATATCAAACCAAATTTATGCCCCGATACGCTTATTGATTTCACCCATTTAAGACGAAAATCCCACTCTGTCTCCGGATTAATAAACGGCAGAATAAACCCTCCTGTTGCCGCATCAACATGTATAGGAATCTCCCATCCAGTCTCTGTATTTAGCTTGTCAAGTGCATCATTAATAACCTTTACGTCATCATTTAATCCTGTTAGAGTGACCCCTTGAATTGGTACGACACATATTGTATTTTCATCACAATAACTGATAAAATCACCTTTGTCAAGAGTTATCTGTTCAAAGGTGACAGGAACACTACGCAACTCAACATCCCAATAAACCGCAAATTTCTCCCACACCACCTGAAAACACGATGAGATGACAAAATTTGGCTTGTCTGTTGAAAGTCCCTTTGCTCGCCGACGTTGCTGCCACCTCTTAAGTGCAGCAATACCGCCTAACATGCATGCCTCCGAGGAACCTACCGTGCTTGTACCTGTTTGATAAGCTTCCTCTGTACTATTCCACAATTTTGCTATCATATTTACGCATCTGCGCTCTATTTCAGCTGTTTGAGGATATTCAGTCTTATCAATCATGTTTTTATCCATGTTTTCAACCATAATACGACGTGCATAGTCGTCCATCCAGGTAGACACGAACGTTGCAAGGTTAAGACGCGAGTTGCCATCAATCATCGCCTCATCATGTACCATTTGATACGCACTTTCACCACTCGAAGGTGAAATAGGAATCTCATACTTTGGAGCCGTTCTCGACTCAATATCACTCCCAAATATTGGAGTGTTATCCATCTCTTTATCCATAAAATATTGTATTAATTTATGACCGTATTAGCAAAAATTTTGCCAATACCTTTTTTGAAAATTAGTTACATAACACAATTTTTCAAAAAAAAATAGCTATTTGGCAATATTTTTTGATTGATTTATGTTTTCTATAAAAAAATCACTATTTTTGCATAGAATATAATATTAATAATAATTACTTAAGGTATGAGTGAAATAAGTATTAAGGAGCTGAACGAGATGATTCAGAAAGAGAGCTATTTTATTGATTTATTAAACATTGAAATGGGCAAGGTAATAGTTGGGCAGCGTCATTTAGTTGATTCGTTGCTTATTGGTTTGTTATCGGATGGGCATATCCTTCTTGAGGGTGTTCCCGGATTGGCAAAAACATTGGCTATTACATCTTTGGCACAATGTATTAGTGCAAAATTTTCGCGTATTCAGTTTACCCCAGATTTACTACCCGCAGACCTTATCGGAACGCTTATTTATTCGCAAAAGAGTGAGGAATTTTCGGTAAAGAAAGGACCTGTTTTCGCAAATTTTGTTCTTGCCGATGAGATAAACCGCGCTCCAGCAAAAGTTCAAAGTGCGCTTTTAGAGGCAATGCAGGAGAAGCAGGTAACAATAGGTGATGAAACACATCCATTACCAAAACCATTCTTAGTTCTTGCAACGCAGAATCCATTGGAGCAAGAGGGAACATATCCTCTACCTGAGGCGCAGGTTGACCGTTTTATGATTAAAGCAAAGATAACCTACCCGAAGAAAGAGGAAGAGAAATTAATTGTTCGTCAAAATATGTTGGGTGCATCTTTCCCTAAACCTAATCAAGTTATCACTCCAGAAGATATAATACGTGCTCGCGAGGTGGTTGGTAAGGTGTATATGGATGAGAAAATTGAGCGTTATATCGTTGATATTATCTTCGCTACTCGTACGCCAGAGGATTACAAATTAGAGAAACTAAAGCCACTTATTAGCTATGGAGGTTCGCCACGTGCAAGTATCTCACTTGCAAAGGCTGTTAAGGCTTATGCGTTTATTAAGCGTAGAGGATATGTCATCCCTGAGGATGTTCGTGCTGTGGCATACGATATTCTTCGTCATCGTATTGGACTAACTTACGAGGCAGAGGCGGAGAATATAACATCGGAAGATATTATTACTGAGATATTGAATGCTGTTGAAGTGCCATAATATAGTGTATGAAAGATAGTAAAGTAAAAGAAAAAGAGGAGCTATTAGCTAAGGTTAGAAAGATAGAAATCAAGACAAAAGGTCTATCAAGTCAAATTTTTGCTGGTAAGTATCATAGTGCTTTCAAGGGGCGAGGTATGTCGTTTAGTGAGGTACGCGAGTATCGAATAGGCGATGATGTAAGGGATATTGATTGGAATGTCACAGCACGTACTCGTTCGCCGCATATTAAGCTTTATGAGGAGGAGCGTGAGCTTACTATGATGCTACTTATTGATGTGTCGGCATCTCGTTTGTTTGGAACAACCGATAAGTTTAAAAAAGATATTGTTACCGAAATAGCAGCTGTTTTATCTTTCTCTGCGGCACAAAACAATGATAAGATTGGGGTTATTTTTTTCAGTGATAAGATTGAGAAGTATATCCCTCCAAAGAAGGGTAGAACACACGTCCTACGTATCATTAGTGAGCTATTGGAGTTCACACCAGAGAGCAAAGGAACAAATATAGGTGTTGCTTTAGAGTTTATGACTAATGTCTTAAAGAAACATGCGACGGTATTTGTGTTGTCCGATTTTATGGATGTAAATGTTGAAGAAAGTGTTGTAAACTACGATAAACCTATTCGTATTGCATCATCGCGTCATGATATTATAGCTATTCGTACGTATGATATAAGGGAGGCAGAGCTACCTAATGTTGGTATGCTAACTCTAAGAGACAACGAGACGGGTGAGGTTATAAGTGTTGACACCTCGTCGCGCAGGGTGAGGGAGCATTATGCCGAGCACGCTCGTCGGTCGGAGCAACTTATAACAACTCTCTTTACGCGTTATAAAATAGATAATACCACTGTGACCACAGATGAGGATTATGTAAAGGCACTAATAAGGTTATTTGCGTCAAGATAATCATATTCTTAATTTAGAAAAATAGATGAATAGAGGATTAATTATTATAATATTACTTTTTATTGTTATGCCATTTGTGGGGCGTAGCAGTGTGGAAAAGGATGATAAAGCTCCAAAGGTGAGTGCAACCATCTCCCCTTCTACCATAATGATAGGCGATCAACCTATTATAACAGTGACTGTGACAAAGGATGTGACTCATAAGATTGGATTTCCCGATTTCCCACAAGAGATGTCGGAACATTTAGAGATGTTATTTCATGGGGCTATCGATACGCTGCGTGATGAAAACTCGCGCGAGATGACCTTAATACGAAAATATGTTATTACAACTTTTCAAGCAGGAGAGCATACAATAGATGGTATCCCTATTTTCTATGTTAATGGAGATAAGATAGATACTCTTTATTCACAGCCACTTAAAATGCAGGTTAATACCTATCAGATAGATACAACCAAACAAACAATATATGATATTAAGCAACCTATTCATACCCCTCTTTTACTTGTGGAGATAGAGAAATATATCTATTGGGGGCTGTTTGGTTTAATTGTGGCGGTAATATTGATATATATCATAATTAAACTACGACGTAAAGAGGCTATTTTTACAAGAGCAAAGGTGCCACCGCATATTAGAGCTGCGAGTGAGCTAAACAAGATAAAAGATATGAAATTGTGGCAACAAGGTAAGCATAAAGAGTATTATACCATGATTACAGATATTATCCGCAACTATCTTGACGAGCGTTTTCATAAAAATGCAATGGAGATGACAACTGAAGAGATAATGGAATCTATAAAAGATGATACGATATCGCAAGTGGATAAAGATATGCTTCAGGAGTTGCTTATGCTTGCCGATTTGGTTAAATTTGCGAAATTAACACCACAAATTGATGATAACGAAAATTCATTTATTTGGGCATATAATTTTGTTGAGCATACTAAGAGTGCCGAAGAGATTTCGGAGGAGGTTATTTCAGAAGAGGAGGTTGTTATTGAAAAAAATGATGAACCTAAAGAGGAAGATATTAGAAAGGAGGGAGAATAGTAGTATGAAGAGTTCAAAATGTATGATATTGCTTGTCACGTGCCTTTTTGTTGTCGGTATCACACAATCTATGGCACAATCAGAGCGTAAATATGTCCGTAAAGGTAATAAATTGTTTAATGTGGAGAAATATACAGAGTCGGAGGTGGAGTATCTACGAGCTTTAGAGGCTGACTCTACAAGTTTACCCGCTATATTTAACATTGGAGGTGCAATGTATAAGCAAAATAAGTATAACGAGGCTTTAGAGCGATATAATAAAATTGCACAAAGTAAAATTCCATCACCCGTACTTCCAGCTACTATGTATAATAGTGGTAATGCACTTTTTCAAATGGGTAAGTATCAAGAGGCGGTTGATGCATATAAGATGTCGTTAAGGATGAATCCAAGCGATACTACTGCTAAATTTAATCTTGCTTATGCGCTGTTAAAACTACAACAACAGCAACAACAGCAACAGAATCAAGATCAAAATCAGGACAA
Source organism: uncultured Rikenellaceae bacterium (assembly GCA_964367795.1). Classification (GTDB taxonomy): domain Bacteria; phylum Bacteroidota; class Bacteroidia; order Bacteroidales; family Rikenellaceae; genus JADFUS01. The sequence goes on from CAYIZU010000122.1 coordinate 6,036, forward strand.
GAATCAAGATAAACAGAACCAAGACCAGAATCAGGATAAGCAGAACCAAGACCAGAATCAAGATAAGCAGAACCAAGACCAAAACCAGAATCAGGATAAGCAACAGCAGCAGCAACAGCAGAATCAAGATAAGAAAGAGGAAGAATCGGGGGCAGAGTATAAAATAAGTAAAGAGCAGGCAGAGAAGATGCTTGAGGCCATACAAGCTAACGAAGATAAAACTCAAGAGAAAGTTAAGGATAAAGATAAGAAAAAAGGAGTTATTATTCGTGGCTCTGGAAAGAATTGGTAGTTTAGTAGGGAGTTCCAATTTCTCCCTAAAATACTTTTGAAAATTAAAATCAGGGAGAGAATAATACTTCCTTTAAAAATTATTTAATATATATGGATT